>CALLZQ010000160.1 GCA_937858255.1 uncultured Tabrizicola sp. | reverse complement strand
CCGCGACCACCATCCTTGTGACGCTGCTCTTCGGGGTTGAGCCGGGCATCGCCTCGGGCGTGGCGCTGTCGATCCTGCTGCATCTGTGGCGGACCTCGCGGCCGCATTTCGCGGTGATCGGTCAGGTGCCGGGGACCGAGCATTTCCGCAATATCGCGCGTCACAACGTGGTGACAGTGCCCGAGGTGCTGTCGATCCGCGTCGATGAGGCGCTGTATTTCCCGAATGCCCGCTGGCTTGAGGATACGGTGATGGCGCAGGTTGCCGCCGATCCGGCGATCCGCTCGGTGGTGCTGAACTGCGTGGCGGTGAATGATGTGGACAGCTCCGCCATTGAAAGCCTTGAGGCCATCAACAGCCGGTTGAAAGACGCCGGGGTGCGCCTGCATCTGGCCGAGGTCAAGGGCCCGGTGATGGACAGGCTGCGGCGCACGCATTTCCTTGAGGATTTGACCGGTTTCGTCCATCTGACTCATTACGACGCGATGCAGGCGCTCGCCCCCGAGCCGACCCGTGCAACCCGGGCGAGACCGCGCTGCAATACGGCCAAAGCCTGATGAACAGGCGCAATGCGCATCGAAAATTGCCCGATTGCTGATTATTTGGTCACAAGATTGCGCCGCAGAGGGTTGCATTCCTTTGACCAAATGGATGATTCCGTCTAGAAATGTCGCCGGGATAAGGACTTCGGGCTGCGGCCTGACATTTCTGGGGAATGTGAATGACGGCTGTCTTGCCGCTCTTGACGTCTATTGCCGAAGCGACCTCGGTCGATCAGGTCTGGCAACTGGCCGCGCGCTTTTTTCAACCTCTGGGCTTTTCGCGGATGAATTACGGCTTTACGCGATTCCTGCATGAGCGCAGCGTCGGTGACCCGGATGATGCGATCTTTCTGACCACTGGCGATGCGGATTATGCACGCCGGTATTTCTATAACGGGCTGTATTCAAAGACCCCGGTCTATCGTTGGGCGGTCAGCCACACCGGCGCCTGTACCTGGGCCTGGGTGAAAGAGGCCTATGAGGCCGGCCGCCTGACCCCCGAAGAGCGTGAGGCCGTCGAGGTGAATGCCGCCATGGGCGTGACCGCCGGTATCTCGATCAGCTTTCCCGAAAGCACGACGCGGTCCAAGGGGGCCTTGGGGCTGGTCGCTGATCCGGGCATGACCACCGATCAGGTCGAGGCGCTGTGGGATGCGCGGCGGGATGAGATCCTGGCCGTGGCCCATATGATGCACCTGAAAATTATCCTTTTGCCTCAGCCACATACCCGCCGCAGCCTGACCGAGCGTCAGCGGCAGGCCCTTGAATGGGTGGCCGATGGCAAGACGACGCAGGATGTCGCCTTGCTGATGCAGGTCTCGGCGGCGATGGTGGAAAAGCACCTGCGCCTTGCGCGCGAGGCATTGTCGGTCGAGACCACTACCCAGGCAGTGGCCAAGGCTTCGCTGCTGAACCTGATCTTTCAGCGTTCGGCCCAGTCTGGTGCGGCGTCCAAGCACTAAGGAAATTCTACCCAAAAGAGGTAGGGAAATCCTGACTTACGCAACGTTAACTTCTGACGCATTCTGACATTGTTCCGTGAGTGGTGGCCTTCGGGCTTAGGAACAGCAGGTGGTAGACGGTGCATTTTCACCGTTTGCCACCTGTATCGGCAGGCTGGCGATTTCCCCTCCC
>CALLZQ010000159.1 GCA_937858255.1 uncultured Tabrizicola sp. | reverse complement strand
AGCATGTGATCGTGACCAGCGGCCCGACGCATGAGCCGATTGACCCGGTGCGCTATATCGCCAATCGCTCGAGCGGGGCGCAGGGCACCGCCATCGCGGCCGCGCTGCGGGATCTGGGCGCGCGGGTCAGCTTTGTCACCGGCCCGGCAAGCGTGCCTGCACCTGAGGGCGTCGAGGTGCATCGCGTTGAAACGGCGCGGGAAATGCTGGCGGCGGTCGAGGCGGCACTGCCAGCCGATGCGGCGGTGATGGCGGCGGCGGTCGCCGACTGGCGTGTGGCCAATGCCGCCGGGCAGAAAATGAAGAAAGACGGCTCGGGCCGGGCACCCGGCCTCGAATTCGCCGAAAACCCGGATATTCTGGCCACGATCTCGAAATCCGCAGGCCGGCCGCGTCTGGTCGTCGGTTTCGCAGCCGAGACTGAGCGGGTGGTCGAGCATGCAACCGCCAAGCGTGCGCGCAAGGGATGTGACTGGATCGTGGCCAATGATGTTTCCCCCGGCACGGGCATCATGGGTGGCTCCGAGAACGCAGTGACCCTGATCACCGCGCAAGGGGCCGAGGAATGGCCGCGTCTTGGCAAGGCCGAGGTCGCCCGGCGCCTTGCAGATCGCATTGCCGAGGCGTTGCAATGAGCGCCAAATTTCTTGCAAGAAATTTGCCCGGGATTTTGAAAAATCCCGGGTGGCGCCCGGCTGGTGACGGGAGGTGCGGATGCGCCCTGTGGTGAAGATCCTTTTCGAGGACTGGGCCGATCGGTCCCTGCCCCTGCCGGGTTATGAAACGGCAGGGGCGGCGGGGGCCGCTCTGCGGGCCAATCTGCCGCCCGAGCAGCGCGGGCAGGGCTTTGTGCTGGAGCCGATGCAGCGGGCGATCTGCCCCACAGGGCTGCGGGTCGAGATCCCGCCGGGGTACGAGATGCAGATCCGCCCCCGGTCGGGGCTGGCCACCAAATTCGGCATCACCCTGCCCAATACGCCGGGAACGATCGACAGCGATTATCGTGGCCCTCTGGGGGTGGCGCTGATCAATCTGGGGCCTGAACCATACCGTATTTCCCATGGCGACCGGGTGGCGCAGATGATTGTGGCGCCGGTGGTGCAGGTCGGTTTCGAACTAGTCGAGGCGCTGGGTGAGACAGCGCGCGGCAGCGGCGGCTTTGGATCGACGGGAAAGCGCTGATGCTGTTGGTTCTGGCACTGGCGGCGGCGCTCTGGGGGCTGGGTGTCGTCTTGAAACAGCCGGTGCGGCGGCGGCTGGCCGCGCTGCTGGCGCTTTGGGCCGGGGTTGTGCTGGCTCAACTGGTGCTGCCGGCAGGCAATGGCCTGCGCGAGGCGACGGGGGGCGATGCCCGCCCCTGGCTGGTGCTGGGCATCGTCGGGGCGCTGGTCATGGGCTATCGCTGGCTCTTGGGGGTATTGCGCCACCGTGCGCGGCCAGCGGCCGCACCGGAACCGCCAAGGGGCAACTTTCGCCCGGCCGAGTTGGAGCGTTATGCCCGCCATATCATCCTGCGTGAAATTGGCGGCCCGGGGCAAAAGCGGCTGAAACAGGCCAAGGTGCTGGTCGTCGGGGCGGGGGGGCTTGGCTCGCCGGCCTTGTTCTACCTTGCGGCTTCGGGTGTGGGCGAGATCGGCGTGGTCGATGCCGATACGGTCGGTGCCTCGGACCTGCAACGCCAGATCATCCATGCCGAGGAACGCATCGGCATGCCCAAGGTCTTTTCCGCCGAAATGGCGGTGCGCGCATTGAATCCCTTCGTCGATTTCCGCCCCTATAACCGGCGGCTTGATGAGGAATCGGCCGAGGCGCTGATCGCCGCGCATGATCTGATTCTGGATGGCACTGATAATTTCGACACGCGCTATCTGGTGAACCGGGTGGCGGTCCGCATGGGCAAGCCGCTGATTTCGGCGGCCATCACCCAATGGGAGGGCCAGATCAGCCTTTATGATCCGGCGCGGGGCGGGCCTTGCTATGAATGCGTTTTCCCCGAAAGACCGGCGCCAGGCATGGTGCCGACCTGTGCCGAGGCCGGGGTGGCGGCGCCCCTGCCGGGGGTGATCGGCACGATGATGGCCATGGAGGCTGTCAAGGAAATCACCGGCGCGGGGCAGGGGTTGCGCGGGCGGCTGATGATCCATGACGCGCTTTATGCCGAGACGCGGATGATTACTGTCAGGCCGCGCCCCGAATGTCCGGTCTGTGGCGGGCAGCACCCCGAGGGCGCCCCCCGCGCTTCCTAGCCGAAACGATAGCTCGACGCGGTGACGCCGCCGAACAGGCCGGTGTCATGATAGACCCGCGTCGCGGCCTCGGTCTCGGCGGCGCCGAGGGCCACGAACAGCGGCACAAGATGATCTTCTTCCTTGTGGCTGATGCGGGCATAGGGGGCCTCTTCCCAGTGCTGCATCGCCTCGGTCCGTTCCGGCGGCGCCTTGGCCAAGGCGGCGTTGAGCCAGCGGTCAAAACCTTCGGATGGTTCTTTTGCGCCCGGCCCGAACAGGCGGAGGTTGTGATAGGAGAGACCCGAGCCGATGATCAGCACCCCCTCATCGCGCAACGGCGCCAGCGCACGGCCAAGCGCCAGATGCTCGTCAGGCGAATAACCCTGCCGCAGCGATACCTGAAACACCGGCATATCGGCCTCGGGATACATGATATAGGCAGGCACAAAGGTCCCGTGGTCAAAGCCCTGCCGGTCATCAAGCCGAACCGGCAGGCCGGCGGCGGCGATCAGATCCGCGGCGCGGCGGGCCAGATCGGGGGCCCCCGGCGCAGGGTAGCGGATTTGAAAGGTGTGGGGCGGAAAGCCCGAATAGTCATAGACCATCGGCGGGGCGGCGCTGCTCATCACCGCGAAATCGGCATCCTCCCAGTGCCCCGAGATCATCAGGATCGCCTTGGGCCGCTCGGGCAGGTCGCGCACCATTTGCACGAAACTAGCCTCGAGATTGCTGAAAATCGCCCGCCAGTCGGGCATCCAGGGCCAGGGGCCGCCGCCATGGCTGATGAAATAGGTGGGCATCCGGGTCATGATCGCCTCGCTGAAAAGGATATGCTTGCGTTAAGCCGAATATGCGCCGCCCCATAGAACGCGGCAATTCCGCGTTGAGGCCCGTTGATGGTGCGTCAATGCACATCCCTGCCGGCGGTCGTGGCCTGTCAGATGCTGGCTTGAACCTCTGGGCCGTCGCGGCGTAGGCTGAGGCCGGATTTTCTGTGGAGCCCCCCATGAACCGGATTCTTCCTGCCCTGACCGGGCTGATGCTTTGCCTTGCCCCTGCCGCCATGGCCGCCGATCTGCCCGATCTGGGCGGCAAGGAAATCGTCGTGGTGACGGAAAACGCCTATCCGCCGCTGCAATTCCTTGATGCCTCGGGCGCGGCGATTGGCTGGGAATACGATGCCATGGCCGAACTGGCCAAGCGGCTGAACTTTACGGTCAAATACGAGAATATCAGTTGGGATGCGATGATCCCCGCCGTGTCGGAAGGCCAGTTCGACCTGGGCATGACCGGCATTACCATCCGCGAGGATCGCAAGGAAAAGGTCGATTTTTCCGACAGCTACATGACCAGCGAGATGGTGATGATGGTGCGCGGCGATGAGGCGCGTTTTGCCGACAAGGCGGGCTTTGCCGGCAACCCGGAACTGTTGATGGCCGCGCAGCCGGGCACCACACCCTTCTACGTCGGCGTCTATGAGGTGCTGGACGGCGATGAGGCCAACCCGCGCATCAAGCTGTTCGAAACCTTTGGTGCGACGGTCGAGGCGCTGAAGTCCGGCGATGTCGATCTGGTGCTGACCGATGGTACCGCTGGCGCGGGCTATGTCGAGGCCTCGGGCGGCGCGCTCAAGATCATCGGCGAAAAGCTGGGGACGGAAGATTTCGGTTTCATCTTCCCCAAGGGGTCGGATCTGGTGGCGCCGATGAATGCCGGCATCGCGGCGATGCGGGCTGATGGCACCATTGATGCGCTGAACAAGAAGTGGTTCCTCGATTACAAGATGGGCCAGTAACATGCCTTGCGCGGGGGGCGATCTGCGCCCCCCGCGCTGCTTTTGCCCGGCATGACGCCCCAACCCCGACCCGAGACGGACTTTCCCTGGTGGCTGGTGATCCTGTCGATCATCGGGGCGGTGCTGTTTTACGAAGTGCTGTCGAGCGAGGTTTATGCGGCGGCGCTGAACACCTTGCTCAAAGGGGTGGGGATTACCATCGCGGTCGCGGTGGTGGCCTATCTGGGGGCCTGCCTGCTGGGCCTTTGTCTCGCGGTCATGGGCCTGTCCCGATATGCCTTTCTGCGCCAGACCGCGCGCCTTTATATCGAGGTGATGCGGGGCATTCCGATCATCGTCCTGTTGCTCTACGTCGCCTTTGTGCTGGCGCCGGCGCTGGTGGCGGCGGTCAACTGGGTGGCGGAGCCCTTGGGCCTGTCGCCTTGGCGGACCCGCGATTTTCCGCTGATCGCGCGGGCGGCGATTGCCCTTATGCTGGCCTATTCCGCCTTTCTGGCCGAGATTTTCCGCGCCGGGCTGCAAGCGGTGGATGAGGGGCAGATCGAGGCTGCCGAGGCCCTGGGGCTGGGGGGATGGCAGCGGTTCCGCCACATCGTTTTTCCGCAGGCGTTTCGGATGATCCTGCCGCCCTTGGGCAATGATTTCGTCGCGATGATCAAGGATAGCTCGCTGGTCTCGGTTCTGGGCGTCAGCGATATCACCCAATTGGCCAAGGTCACGGCGGCAGGGAACTTCCGGTATTTCGAGACCTATAACGTTGCGGCGCTTCTGTACCTGACCATGACCATCGGCCTGAGCCTGATCCTGCGGCGGATCGAGGCCCGGCTGCGCGCGCGGGGGCAGGGATGAGGCGGCTGGCCGGCGCGGTTGACTTCGCGGGCCTGCTGGCGCAGGGGCTGGTGTTTCGCCGCGCCACCGATCTGGCGCGGTTGCGCGCGGCGATGACGCTCTTCGATGAGGGCAAGATCACCGCCAATTTCTCCAACATGGGCGGGTTGTTCCTGACCCGCCCCTTGCGTACCGGGGGGGAGGTCAGCCCGCTGCCGCCCGGCCCGGTGCTGGAACTCGACGCGGCTGCGCAGGGCTGGATCGCGGATCGGCGTGTCACCGCCTTGGTCGCGCTGCGGGACGGGCATCTCTGCCATCAAAGCTATCATCAGGGCAGCGGGCCGCTGGATCATCGCATCAGTTGGTCTGTCGCCAAAAGCTGGCTTTCCACCCTGTTGGGGATCGTCATCGACCGGGGCGCCGCGATCGACCTTGACGCGCCGGTGACGCAACATGCGCCCTTACTGGCCGGCTCCGCCTATGAGGGGGTCAGCCTGCGGCAGGTCCTGAACATGGCCTCGGGCATCGGCTTTGATGAGGATTACCTCAGCTTTTTCTCGGACATTAACCGGATGGGGCGTGTCCTTGCCCTCGGCGGCTCGGTGGGTGCTTTTTCCGCCGCCCCGCGGGGCCGGCAGGCCGCGCCGGGGGCACGCTGGCTCTATGTCTCGATTGATACCCATGTGATCGGCATGGTGATCCGGGGCGCGACTGGCCGCGATATTCCGGATCTGATGGAGGAATACCTGATCGGCCCCCTCGGGCTGGAGGGGCAGCCCTTTTACCTGACCGATGGTCAGGGGGTCAGCTTTGTGCTTGGCGGTCTGAACATGCCGACCCGCGATTATGCGCGATTTGGC
>CALLZQ010000158.1 GCA_937858255.1 uncultured Tabrizicola sp. | reverse complement strand
GCCGCGGCAATCCCACCGTTGAGGTGGATGTCACGCTGGAAAGCGGCGCCTTTGGCCGCGCCGCCGTGCCCTCGGGCGCCTCGACCGGCGCGCATGAGGCCAATGAAAAGCGCGATGGCGACAAGGGCCGCTACAAGGGCAAGGGCGTTCTCGAAGCGGTGGCGGCGGTGAATGGCGAGATTGCCGAGGAACTGGTGGGCTTTGACGCCACCGAACAGGTCGGCATCGACCGCACCATGATCGAGATGGATGGCACCCCGAACAAGTCGCGCCTCGGCGCCAATGCCATACTGGGCGTGTCGCTGGCGGTGGCCAAGGCCGCGGCGGAATTTTCGAACCAGCCGCTCTACCGCTATGTGGGCGGCACCTCGGCGCGCGTTCTGCCGGTGCCGATGATGAACATCATCAATGGCGGCGAGCATGCCGACAACCCCATCGACATTCAGGAATTCATGATCATGCCGGTGGGCGCGGATAATATCCGCGACGCGATCCGCATGGGCTCCGAAGTATTCCACACGCTGAAGAAAGAGCTTCAGGCCGCCGGTCACAACACCGGTATCGGCGATGAGGGTGGCTTTGCCCCCAACCTGAACTCGGCCCGCGACGCGCTGGATTTCATTCTGAAATCCATCGAAAAGGCCGGCTTCCGCCCGGGTGAGGACATCTATCTGGCCCTCGACTGCGCCTCGACCGAATATTTCAAGGGCGGGCGATATGAGATGAAGGGCGAAGGCAAGTCGCTGTCGATCGCCGAGAATGTCGATTTCCTTGCCGGTCTGGTCAAGGATTACCCGATCATCTCGATTGAGGACGGCTGTTCGGAAGACGACTGGGAAGGCTGGAAGCTCCTGACCGACACGCTGGGCGGCAAGGTGCAACTGGTGGGCGACGATCTCTTTGTGACCAATCCCCGCCGTCTGGCCGAGGGCATCAAGGCCGGCTGCGCCAATTCGATGCTGGTCAAGGTGAACCAGATCGGCACCCTGACCGAGACGCTGCAAGCCGTCGATATGGCGCACCGCGCCCGCTATACCAATGTGATGAGCCACCGCTCGGGTGAAACCGAGGACGCGACCATTGCCGATCTGGCGGTCGCGACCAACTGTGGCCAGATCAAGACCGGCTCGCTGTCGCGCTCGGACCGTCTGGCCAAATACAATCAGTTGATCCGCATCGAAGAAATGCTGGGCGAGACCGCGGAATACGCCGGCCGCTCGATCCTCAAGGCCTGAGGCCAGAGAGCGCCAAGGATTTTGCAAAATCCTTGGCAAATTTCTTGCAAGAAATTTGCGGGCGCCCGGTTCCGGGCGCCCGTTTCTCTTGCAGCAGATGCAACCAAAGGCATTGCCGCAACTGCATCTACGACCAATGAGCCGGTGGTCACGCGTTCGTGTTCGCCACCTGTTCAAACTCTGTTCATGGTCGTAGAGACTTTGGTGCGATTGTCGGGCGGGGCCCGACAGGGTGCAACTGACCCCCATCTGGTTACGGCCAGTCATCATGGGAGGAATGACAGTGAACCTTATCAACGCTCTTGCGATCTCGATCGGCGTGCTTGCCGCCGTCGCCACCTGGCTGTGCCTCGGCACGGCGTTCGGACTTCAGGTCTGGGCGCTGTTCATCGGCTGGGGCAGTTTCTATCATACCGGCGGCAAGACCGACGGTCTGACCAAATCCGCCATCAACCATGCCTGGGGGGTGATCGTCGCCACGGTCACGCTGATCATCGTCGGCAATGTGGCCGGATCGGTGACGGTAACCTCGGTGATCGTCGGCGCCTCGGTTGTCGTTCTGGTGCTGGGGGCGCATCTGCCGGCGCTGGCGACCATCCCGGCCGCAGTCTATGGCTATGCCTCGACAGCGGCTTTCTGCCTGTTGACCGGGGTGGCCATCGCCGATGCCGCGGCGGCGGGCAAGGCGGCGGCACTGGTGCTGGTCTCGCTGATCGTGGGCAATATCTTTGGCTTTGTTTCGGAAAAGGTTGCCGGCGCGCTGGTCAAGCAGGCTTGAGACTCTGCCCTTTGGTGTTGCGCCAAGGGCAGTAAGGCCCGGTGCCGCTGAGGTGCCGGGCCATCCGGTCTTTTCCTTGGGGGGCAATTGGCCTAAGGCTGAGGGCATGAGCCGATTGATCCTGCTGAACAAGCCCTATGACGTGCTGTGCCAGTTCAGCGATGGCGAGGGGCGGCCAACGCTGGCCGACCATCTGCCGGTCAAGGCCGTTTATCCCGCCGGGCGGTTGGACCGTGACAGCGAAGGGCTGGTGGTGCTGACCGACGACGGGCGGCTACAGGCACAGATCGCCGACCCGCGTCACAAGATGGAAAAGACCTATCTGGCGCAGGTCGAGGGGCTGCCAGAGGTCGCGCAACTGGCCGCGCTGTCATCGGGGGTCACGTTGAAGGATGGCCCCACCCTGCCCGCCAAGGTGCGCGCGATTTCTCCACCCGACTGGCTCTGGCCGCGCGAACCGCCCATCCGCGTCAGGCAGACCGCCCCCGATGCCCGTCTGCGCCTGATCCGCTGGCGGGTCGGTGAATGGACATTGGAGGGCCTGACGCCAGGCGCCTGGCGCGATGTGCTGCTGCCACAACCCGATGAGAATCCTCATGCCCCCAGAATCCGACGCCCCCTTGCCTCTGCCCGGCCCGGAAGCGCCCGGCGCCCCCGCAACCACCGCTGAGGCGCTGATCGCCGCGCTCGATCTCGCCCCCCATCCCGAGGGGGGCTGGTATCGCCAGACCTGGAAAGGCCCGCTGCGCGACGGGCGTGCCAGCGGCACGGCGATCCTGTTTCTGCTGCGCGCGGGCGAGCGCAGCCATTGGCACCGCGTCGATGCCGATGAGATCTGGCTATGGCATGCCGGGGCGCCGCTGATCCTGTCGGTGGGGACCACACTGGCCGAGGATCATTTGCTGGGCCCCGAGGTGCTGGCCGGTCAGTGGCCGCAGATCGTGGTGCCGGCGGGTCACTCGCAGGGCGCCCGCAGCACAGGCGACTATACGCTGGTCTCCTGCACGGTCAGCCCTGGCTTTGACTTTGCCGGCTTTACCCTTGCGCCGGCCGAATTTGACCTGCCCCGCCGTCCCTCTGCCCCATAACCCGCCGCGTGACGGGTATCGTCATTTGACCCGGGGCAGAAGTCTGGGCCAAGATGGCCGGACAACGGGTTTACAAGAGAGGAGATTTCGATGAAGCGATTGCTGATGGCGCTTTGCCTTTGGTCATTGCCGCTGGGCGCTGTGCTGGTGGCGGGCCCCTCTGCCGCCGAGGAGCAGCGGATTACTCCCGCCGCCTCGGAACAGGTGATGATGGCCGAACGGCTGGCCGCATTGGCCGAGGCGCGCAAGGATCCGCTGTTGATGCTGGCGGCGTTGCGGATGCGGGCGACGCTGGATGATACGGCCATGCCGGTGCCGCAGGGCTTTTCCTCGACCGAGGAACTGACCGCCCGCGCCCGTGCCTTGACCGAGGGCGACGACGCGATGGCCGCGCTGCTGGCCGATGTCGAGGCCGAGGCCGGGCGTGGCTGGGACAATGCCGGCTATTGCTATTGCTTTGGGTCAAGTTGTTCCTGCGGCCACTGATACAGAACAGGCCGCCCGGGCGGGGTGGCGATTTTGTGTCCCGCACAAGAATGCCATGGCGGCAGGGCAAGGCGCGCGATAAGCCCAAGACATGCGCAACCCGATCCCTGCCCCGCCCTCATCCGCCATTTCCCCGCCGAAGCCCCCCGCGACAGCGGGGGGCGATAGCCTTGCCGGCTTTCTCTATGCCCTGACGGCCTATCTGATCTGGGGGTTCCTGCCGCTCTATATGAAGGCGCTGGCCCATGTGCCGCCGATTGAGGTGATTGCCCATCGGGTGCTGTGGTCGCTGCCCATCGCCATGGCCGTGCTGATCTGGCGGCGGCGCACCAGCGACCTGCGGGCGGCGCTGCGCAATCCGCGCATGCTGCGCATGGGGGCAGCGACGGCGGCGCTGATTTCGGTCAACTGGGGGATCTATGTCTGGGCCATCGGGTCCGGTCAGGCGATGGAGGCAGCGCTTGGCTATTACATCAACCCGCTATTCAGCGTGTTTCTGGGCCGTATCCTGCTGGGTGAGCGGCTCTTGCCGCTGCAATGGGTGGCCATCGGGCTGGCGGCGGTCGCTGTCGGGGTGCTGACGCTTGCCTCTGGCACGCTACCGCTGGTCGGCCTGGGCCTGACCGTCACCTGGGGCCTTTATGCCTATCTGAAAAAGTCCTTGCCCATCGGCCCCAATCAGGGTTTCGCGCTGGAGGTCTTGCTGCTGGCCCCCTTTGCACTTGGGTTTGTGCTGTGGCAGGGCTTGCAGGGTCAGGCGCATTTTCTGGACGGCCAGGGGCATGACACGCTGTTGCTGATGGGCAGCGGGGTGATCACGGCGGTGCCGCTGATGCTCTATGCCAATGGCGCCAAGGGCCTGCGCCTCTCGACCATCGCCATGATGCAATATATCGCGCCGACAATGATCTTTCTGACCGCGCTGTTCCTGTTTGGCGAACCCTTTGGTCAGGCCCGCGCCATCGCCTTCCCGATGATCTGGGCGGCACTGGCGATCTTTACCGCCGCGATGTTCATGGGCCGTAAACGGTAACTTCGGGCAGGTCGGTCAGGCTGAGGCCAAGGGCGCGAAACGCCGCCAGCGACAGTTGCGCGCCCGAATTGCCGGGCAACAGGTCCACCGCCACCGATTGCCCGCCCGTGGTCTCGATCCGGCCCTTGCCCGGCGCGCTGACCAGGGGGCTGCGCAGCCAGAACCCGGCCTCGGCCGGGCTGCCAAGGCTGACGGCGACCTTGCCCAAAACGCGCTCGGCCCCCGCCACCGGCGCCGCCAGAGCCGCAGCCTTTTCCGCCGCCGTTGTGGTATCAAGGGCCTGCGCGCTCTGCCCCTGCCCCAGAACCGCCGGAGCCACAGGCGCAGGTGCAGGCGGTTCGGCCTGCGGGGCCATCGCCTCGGGCTTGGGCGCGGGCTTCATGCGGTCGAGGACCGCGCAGCCGGGGATCAGGCCGGCAATCAGGATCAGAGGGATGACATGTCTCATACCCAGACGATAGTCTGCCACCCCCCCCTCGGCAATGGGGCTGCGACCACTGGACAGCGCATCGGCAGAAGCCTAGCTTTGCGGGCATGGACCAGACCCCGCCCCTCGCGGCCCAAAGCCGCGCCACGCCGCTGATCGACCCCTTTGCCCGGCCGATTTCCTATCTGCGCGTCTCGGTGACGGATCGCTGCGATTTCCGCTGCCAGTATTGCATGGCCGAAAACATGACCTTCTTGCCGAAGGCCGATCTGCTGACGCTGGAAGAGCTGGACCGGATGTGTTCGACCTTCATCCGGCTTGGCGTGCAAAAGCTGCGGATCACCGGGGGTGAGCCTTTGGTGCGCAAGGATATTCTGACGTTTTTCCGCGCCATGTCGCGGCATCTGGACAGCGGCGCGCTGCGGGAACTGACCGTGACGACCAATGGCAGCCAGTTGCGCAAGCTGGCGGGCGATCTGGCGGCCTGCGGGGTGCGGCGGATCAATGTCTCGCTCGACACGCTGGATGTTGCCAAATTCGCCGAAGTCACCCGCTGGGGACGGCTGCCGCAGGTGCTGGACGGCATCGCCGCCGCCAAGGATGCCGGAATGCGGGTCAAGATCAATGCCGTGGCGCTGAAGGGCTTTAACGAGGACGAGCAATT
>CALLZQ010000157.1 GCA_937858255.1 uncultured Tabrizicola sp. | reverse complement strand
CGCCTCGGCCCGGGCGACGGCGGCCAAGGCCTGACGCTCGGCGGCGCGGGTGGCCTCTAGCGTCGCCTCAGTCGCCACCCGGCGGGCAAAAAGGTCTTCGGTGCGCCGGCGCTGCGATGTAGCCTCTTCGGCGGCGGCGCTGGCCTGATCGAGGGCGGCGCGCGCCTCGTCTCCGCTGGTCTGGACCGAGGCGCGCGTCTGTGCCAAGGCGGCCTCCCGCACCGCCAGATTGGCCTCGGCCAGCAAGACGGCGCCCTGCAACACACCTTCATTATCCAGCCGTGCCAGGGGTTGCCCCCGCTCGACCCGGTCGCCAATGCCCACAAGCACCGTGCTGACCCGCGCATCGCCGGCACCATAGGGCGCGGCGATCACCGCAATATCGCCACGCGGCAACAGACGGGCCAGGCCCACCACATCGCTTGGCCGCATGGTTTCGGCCATCTCGCTCGGCAAGGCGATTTCGGGCGGCAGCGCAATCGGGCTGGAAGAGCCGCCCCCGGGGACAAGGCCCGTCACCTCATAGAATTTGCGCAGGCCGGGGGGCTGAAAATACATCCCGATCACCGCGCCTGAAAACAGCAGGGCGGGAATCAGCAACAGCAAGAGATACCGCTTGTTCCTGCGTAAAGGCGCGCGTGGCCCGTCGGTTTCGGCCTTGGGCACGATCAGCGGCAGGTCGGCAGGGTCGGGCGGCTGTGACATGGCGTTTTCCGGTTAGCTCGCCGGATGTAATGCGATAACCGGAATTCCCGATATGACTTAGGTCAAGATGGACTGGCGCGGCCTGTGCTATGATCCGCCCTGTATTCCCGCGCCATCAGATTGTGGCGCGCGCCCCGAAGAACGGAAAGCCTTGTTACATGCGGTTGACGACACGAACCAATCTGGCCGTCAGGGTCCTTATGGCCTGCGCGGCGAATGAGGGTGAGACTGTGCGAACGCCGGCGATTGCCACGCGCTGCAACGCCAGCGTTAATCACCTGCTACAGGTGGTCAATCTGTTGCATGAGCACGGGTTTGTCGAAACCATTCGCGGGCGTGCCGGCGGGTTGCGGCTGGCCGAGAGCATGGGCAAGATTTCCATCGGTCGGGTATTCCGGGTATTTGAGTCCGGCACACCCTTTGCCGAATGCTTTGACCCCGAGACCAACACCTGTCCCCTTCATCAGACCTGCCGCCTGCGCAATTATATCGCCCGTGCCCTCGATGCCTTTTATAACGAGCTTGATCAGGTAACGCTTGAGGATCTGGTCAAGGGCAATTGCGGTCTTGTGGCCTTGCTCGACATGGCGCCGAGGGCGGCCGATTGCGGGCAGGTCAGGGCGATGGCTCAGGGCCCTGTCGCCTAGACCACCACCTGCATCGGCTGCTGATCGCCCACACCAAACACGCGCTTGTAGCGTGCGATTTCATCTGCCGGGCCCATGGCCTTGTTCGGGTTGTCCGACAGTTTGACCGTGGGCCGCCCGTTTGCGCTGACTGCCTTGCAGACCAGACTGAAGGGCGCCAACCCGTCCTGCGGGGCAAGGCCGCGGAAATCATTGGTCAGCATGGTGCCCCAGCCGAACGAAACCTTGACCCGCCCGACGAATTGCCGGTGCAACTCTTCGATCTTTTCGACATCGAGACCATCGGAAAAGATCACCAGCTTTTTCGTCGGATCCTCGCCGCGTTCGCGCCACCAACGGATAGCGATTTCAGCACCGGTCGCCGGATCGCCCGAATCGATGCGAATGCCCGTCCAACTGGCCAGCCAGTCGGGGGCGCGGCGCAGAAAGCCTTCGGTGCCATAGGTATCGGGCAGGATGATGCGCAGATTGCCATCATGCTCTTCGTGCCAATCGGCCAGCACCTGATAGGGCGCCTGCGCGAGGGCGGCGTCATCGGGGGCAAGGGCGGAATAGACCATCGGCAATTCATGGGCATTGGTGCCAATGGCCTCGACTTCGCGCCGCATGGCGATCAGGCAGTTCGAGGTGCCGATGAACTTGCCCTCCAGCCCCTCGATCAGCGCCTGCACCGCCCAGTCCTGCCAGAGGAAGGAATGCCGCCGGCGTGTGCCGAAATCGGCCAGTTTCAGCCCGTCGATCTGGCGCAGCCGTTCCACCTTTTCCCACAGCTTGGTCATCGCCCGGGCATAAAGCACCTGTAACTCGAACCGGCCCATGCCCTTCAGCACCGCGCGCCCGCGCAATTCCATCAACACGGCAAGGGCCGGTATCTCCCACAACATCGCCTCGGGCCAGGCGCCCTCAAAGGTCAGTTCATATTGCCCGTCGTGTTTCTCCAGATGATAGGGGGGCAGGCGCAGGCTCTCGAACCTCTCCATGAAATCGGGGCGGAACATCTGCCGCTTGCCATAAAAGGTATTGCCGCGCAGCCATGTGCTTTCCCCGCGCGACAGGCTGAGGCTGCGGATATGGTCGAGTTGCTCGCGCAGTTCGCCCTCATCGATCAGATCGGCCAGCCGCACCGATTTGGTACGGTTGATCAGGCTGAAGGTGACGCGGGTGTCGGGCCGGTTGCGAAAGATCGACTGGCACATCAACAGTTTGTAAAAGTCAGTGTCGATCAGCGAGCGGACGATCGGGTCGATCTTCCACTTGTGATTATAGACGCGGCTGGCGATATCGACCATTTGGCTTCCTCCGAACGTCTCTTGGTGCAACAAGACCGGCCCGGGGCGCAAGAGGAGTCAGGAATTCCCGACTTGCCGTTGCGGAAGTGCGATTTTACTGCCTGGTCAAAATATGTGTGAGGTCCAGGGATGAAAGCCGCCACCGTTCACCGCTATGGCCCCCCCGAAAACGTCAGGATCGAAGAGGTGCCCCGCCCCACACCCCGCGCGGGCGAGGTGTTGATCCGCATGAAGGCGGTAACAGTCACTTCGGCGGATTACCGGCTGCGTGCGATGGATGTGCCGCGCGGTCTGGGGCCGATGGTACGGCTGGCCTATGGTTTGCGCGGCCTGCGCAAGCCCATCCTCGGGTCCGAGGGGGCCGGGGTTGTGGCCGAAACCGGACCGGGTGTCACGCAATGGCGCAAGGGTGATCAGGTCATCGTCTTTGCCGGGATGCGTCTGGGTCTGCATGCCGAATATGCCTGCCTGCCTGAAACGGCCGCCATCGTCCGCAAACCCGACAACCTGAGTTTTGCCCAGGCGGCGGCGCTGCCGTTTGGCGGCACGACAGCGCTTTATTTCCTGCATGACCGCGCCGCACTTCGGGCGCGGGACCGCGTACTTGTGACCGGGGCCGCAGGGGCAGTCGGCAGCGCGGCGGCCCAGATCGCCCGGGCCAAGGGCGCACAGGTGACGGTGATGTGCAGCGCTGACAAGGCGCCGGCGCTGGCAGCGCTGGGGCTGACAGATCACATCGCCAGCGGCGGCCCGATGCCTGCCGGGACGAACTGGGATCTGATCGTCGATGCTGCCGGCATCGTTCATCGGGCCGAGGCGCTGGCCTGGCTCGCCCCTGCCGGCAGGCTTTGTCAGGTGCTGGCCGATGTGCCCCAGATGCTTGGCGTCATCCTTTGGCGCTTGGGCAAGGGGCGGCGTATCCTTGGCGGGGTGGCGCCCGAGCGGGTCGAAGATGTGCAGACCCTTGCCGAAATGGCGGCTGATGGGCGGCTCAGACCGCTGATCGGCGCGCAGATGCCTTTCGACCGGATCGCCGAGGCGCATGCCCTGGCCGAAAGCCGGCACAAGCTGGGATCGACCGTTCTGGAACTGGCGGATTAATCGGTCAGCACCACACCGGCTGCGGCCATCTGCGACAGGGCCTCGGCGAGTGAGCCGTTGAGGTCGATGGCGCGGCAGGCCCCGGTCAGCACGGTCACGCCAAAGCCCAGCCGGGCGGCATCCAGCGCCGAATAGGCAACGCAGTAATCGGTGGCAAGGCCGGTCAGTGTCAGCCGGCTGATGCCGCGGCTACGCAGATAGCCCTCCAGCCCGGTCGGGGTCTGGCGGTCATTCTCAAAGAAGGCGGAATAGCTGTCGATCGCGCTGCGAAAGCCTTTGCGGATCACGATCTGCGCCGGATCAGTGCGCAAAGCCGGGTGAAACGACGCGCCTGCGGTGCCCTGCACGCAATGGGTGGGCCACAGGACCTGCGGCCCATAGGGCATCTGCACCAGGCTGAACGGCGCTGCCCCCGGGTGATTGGCCGCGAAAGAGGCGTGATCCGCCGGGTGCCAATCCTGCGTCAGCGCGACCACCGCGAACTCATCCATCAGCGCGTTGATGCGTCCGATGATCTGATCACCTTCGGCTACGGCCAAGGCACCACCGGGGCAGAAATCGTTCTGCACGTCGATCACGATCAGGGCTTCGGTCTCATCGCGCATGGCGCCCTCCTTGGCTGTCTCCTCCTTGGGTAAGCGCGCCAAAGGGCCTGCGTCAAGCGAGGCGCTTGAATTCCGCCGCACTTCGCGGCAAGGGCAGGGGATGCTGATCGTTTGCGCCCTCTATCACTTCACCCGCTTTGATGACCCTGCCGCCCTGCGGGGGCCGCTGTTGGACCTGTGCAACAGCCACGGGATCAGGGGATCGCTGCTGCTGGCGGGCGAGGGGATCAATGGCACCATCGCCGGCACCCGCGCTGGGATTGACGCGGTGCTGGCCCATATCCAGGCGCTGCCCGGTTGCGCGGGGCTGGAGTGGAAAGAGAGTCCGGCAGAAACCATGCCTTTCGGTCGGATGAAGGTCAGGCTCAAGCGTGAGATCGTCACCATGGGCCAGCCCGATGTCGATCCGCGCGCCCGCGTAGGTCATTACGTCGAGGCGGCCGACTGGAACGCGCTGATTTCTTCCCCCGATGTGGCGGTGATCGACACCCGCAATGATTACGAGGTCTCGATCGGCACCTTTGCCGGCGCGGTCGATCCGGGCACCCGCAGCTTTCGTGAATTTCCGCAATGGTGGGAAGAGAACCGCGAGCGGTTTCACAACAAGCGCATCGCCATGTTCTGCACCGGTGGCATCCGCTGTGAGAAATCGACCAACTACCTGTTGTCGCAGGGGGTGGAAGAGGTCTTTCACCTGCGTGGCGGCATTCTGAAATATCTGGAAGAGGTGCCGCAGGACCAGAGCCTCTGGCAAGGCGAATGCTTTGTCTTTGATGGCCGTGTGTCGGTCGGTCATGGTCTGGTCCCGGGGCAGAACGAAAGCTGCGGCGCCTGTCGCCGGGCGGTCACGCCCGAGGCGCGGCAGCATCCGGCCTATGAAAAGGGTGTCTGCTGCCCTGCCTGTGTTGGCGAATACAGCGAGGCTGATCGCGCCCGTTTCCGCGAGCGGCAGCACCAGATGGATCTGGCCGCCGCGCGTGGTGAGGTGCATCTGGGCGGTTAGACGCCCCGTCCCGCCCCGCCCAGCTCGGCGATGATCCGGCGCGCGGTGGCCTCGATTTCCGGTTCGGTGGTTGAAAGGATCGCCAGCCGGTCAAAGACCTCGGCATCCCGGGCCAGTACCCCGCGCAGGGCCGCACCAAAGCTCTGGCGCAATTCGGTGCCGATGTTGAACTTGCAGATGTGGCTGTCGCGGGCGAGGCGCTGGCGTTGATCATGCGGCACACCTGAACCACCATGGATGACCAGCGGCACCCCGGTCGCCGCAGAAATCGCGGCGAGCCGCCCCTCATCCAGCGGGCCGCCGGCGGCCTGCTGCAAATGCAGATTGCCAACCGAAACCGCCATCGCATCCACCGCCGTCTCC
>CALLZQ010000156.1 GCA_937858255.1 uncultured Tabrizicola sp. | reverse complement strand
ATCGTCGCAATCGCCTAAAGACAGGGCCCGGCCAGCGGTGCCGGGCCTTTGTACATCCGGGCGGCGGTAAAGCTGTTGGTAAAGCCCAGCCGCCGCACGGCCTCGGTCAAGGGCGCATTTGCCTCGGGCAGATCCAGCGCCACCGGCACGGGCGCCCCGGTTGCAGGGTACAGCGCGGCCAGCGCCGCCCGGGCCAGAGACAGAGCCGCGCCCGCCTCGGCCGCGATGACCGGGCCGATCTTGGCGCCATGGCGGCAGCGGCGGGCGGTGGCAAAACCACCCCCCGCCGCCTCGACAACCGGGGTCCGGTCCGGGGCCGGTGCCAGCCACGCCGCCAGAAACGCCGCCCGGTCATGCCCGACTGCGGCCCGGTCCAGCGCGACCAGCGCCGTCCCGTCGCCCCGCCCCGCCAGGCGGATGCCCGGTGACGGCGTGGGGGCCAGCACCCCCTCCCACCGCCGGGTCGCGCCGTGGCGGACAAAACCCGAGCGGGCATAATTCGCCTCTTGCGCCGCCACGCCATCCACGCCCACCGTTCCCCCGCCGGCATGGGCCAGCCCGTGACGCCAGAGCGCCCAGCCGAGCCCCCGTCCGCGATATTCGGGACGGCAGAGGTACAGCCCCAGAAATGCCTGTGCCGCATCGTGATTGACCACAGAAACCGCCGCCACCGGCTGGCCCTCGACCTCGGCCACAAAGAAACCTTCGGGATCGGCCGCATGAAAGGCCGCCGCATCGGACAGGCCGGGATTCCAGCCCTCTGCCGCCGCCCAGTTCAGGATCAGCGCCACCTCGTCCGGCGTCGCCACGCGCAGGATCATGGCAACAGCACCTCGCGCAGGGTTTTCGGCCCATCCGGCGGCGGGCGCAGGTCGAGCGAGGACAAAAGGTCCAGCAGATGCCCCTTCATCACCTCTTCGGCCCGCGCGCCATCCTGATCGCGCAGGGCCGACATCAGCGCGTGATGGGCATGACTTTCACACAGCGCCGTGCGCCGCCGCCAATAGAGCGCGATGATCAGTGACGAGCGCGCCACCAACTGCGTCACAAAGCCAAAGATCGTATCCTGATCGGCAATCCGCGCGATCTCGATATGGAAAAGGCCAGACAGGCGCAGCGCCCGCCCCGCATCGCCTGCCGCAAGGGCCGCATGTTCATCCTCGATATGCGCGGCAAGGCGCCGCAAATCCGCCGCCGTGATCCGCGCCACCGCCGAACGGGCCGTCCGCGGCTCCAGCAATGCGCGGGCCTCGAACACCTCACGCGCCTCGCGGATCGAGGGCTGGCTGACACTGGCGCCGCGGTTGCGGTGGATCGTCACCAGACGGTCATGCGCCAGACGCTGCAAGGCCGCGCGCACAACGGTGCGGCTGACCCCATAGACCTCACCCACCTCATCCTCGACCAGCTTGGTCCCCGGTGCCAGCCGGTGTTCATGTATCGCCAGCGCCAGCCGTCCCGCGATCGTGTCGCTGGTGCCGGCCAGCGCGTTGGCTGCATCGTCCATGGGCCTGCCTCTGGTTGCCTGCGCCAAATCTGCAAAGCGCCGCCCGAAAGGGCAAGGGCCGGCGGTGAGTCGCCCCCGTCCTGATAAATTGTATACAATTTTTGGCATAATCATTAACAATTGATGGATACATTCGCCCAAATTTGAGGCGCCTGCGGTTTTCCGCCCCGTTGGAAACGGGTTTTGCTGCCCTTTGCCCCCCGCCTCGCGCTGCATGGGACCAGAGCGGACAGAGGATGCCCATGCGGACCGGCCATGACCTTGAACTTGTCTCGGTGACCAAGCGCTACCCCGGCGGGGCGGTCGCGGTCGATGGGGTCAGCCATCTGTTTCGCGCCGGCAGCTATGTCTGCCTGCTGGGTCCCTCGGGCTGCGGCAAATCCTCGACCCTGCGGATGATCGCCGGGCATGAGAGCGTCAGCGAAGGCGCGATCCTGCTCTCGGGCCGTGACATCAGTGCCCTGCCCCCGGCGCAGCGCGGCACGGCGATGATGTTCCAGAACTATGCCCTGGTTCCGCATCTGAGCGTGATCGACAATGGCGCCTTCAGCCTGAAGATGAAGGGGGTCGAGGCCGCCACCCGTCGCAAGCGGGCCGAGGCGATGCTGGAACTGGTGGATATGCAGCCCTATGGCCAGCGCCGCCCGGCGCAACTGTCGGGCGGGCAACAGCAGCGCGTGGCACTGGCGCGGGCGCTGATCACCGACCCGCAGGTGCTGTTGCTGGATGAGCCGCTGTCGGCGCTGGACCCGTTCCTGCGCGTGCGGATGCGGGCCGAGCTGAAACGGCTGCAACGCGAACTGGGGATCAGCTTTCTGCATGTGACCCATGGGCAGGACGAGGCGCTGGCCTTGGCCGATGAGATCGTGGTGATGAATGCCGCGCGCATCGAACAGGCCGGCCCGGCGCGTGAGGTGTTCAACGCCCCCCGCAGCGAATTCGTCGCGCGTTTCATGGGCGGGCATAATGTGATCGCCCTGCCGCAGGGGCGGTTCGCGCTGCGCGCCGATGCGGTGCGGCTGGCGCCCCCGGGCGCCGGGGCCACCGAGGCGGTGATCACCGGCCTTGAATATCAGGGCGCACAGGTGGCGCTGAGTGCCCGGATCGCCGGCGACCAAGAGTTGCTGGCGCTGATCCCCGAGGCTGCGTTCTACGCCCATCCGAAATCCCCGGGCCAGACGGTGAACCTGACCTGGGACGCGGGGCAACTGCACCCGCTGAAGCACTGAAACTGCCGAACAACCACAGGGACAAAGGACAAAGACATGAGCAAGATGAGATATTCGCGCCGCGCCGTTCTGCGCGGTGGCGCCGCTGCACTGGCCGCCTCGGCCCTGCCCGCGCCGATGATCTGGGCGCAAGAGATCAAGGATGTCACGCTGCGCCAGTTCGGCACCGGCGTGTCGAACCTAAATGAGGTCGCGCAGAAGGTCAAAGAAGACCTCGGCTTTACGCTGGAAATGACCGCGCTCGACAGCTATGCCGTGACCCAGCGCGCCGCAACTCAGCCCGACAGTTTTGATATCGCCGATATCGAATACTGGATCTGCAAAAAGGTCTGGCCGACCGGCAACCTTCAGGCGATGGATACCTCGAAGATCGCCAATTACGACAAGATCGTCGGCATCTTCCGCAATGGCAAACTGACGCCCGAAAGCGTTATCGCCCAAGGCACCGCGCCGCATTCGGTCGGCTTTACCTCTGGCCCCGGCGGCACCGATTTCGTCGCGGAAGAATCGGGTTGGATGACGCTGATCCCGACCATCTACAACGCCGACACGCTGGGCATCCGCCCCGACCTGATCGGCCGTCCGATCGAAAGCTGGGCCGAACTGTTGAACCCCGAATTCAAGGGCAAGGCCTCGATCCTCGACATCTCGTCGATCGGCATCATGGATGCAGCCATGGTCTGCGAGGCGATGGGCGAGATCGCCTATGGCGACAAGGGCAACATGACCCGCGAAGAGATCGACAAGACCATGGCGATCTTTACCGAGGCCAAGAAAGCCGGCCAGTTCCGCGCCTTCTGGAAAACCTTCGATGAAAGCGTGAACCTGATGGCCAGCGGCGAGGTGGTGATCCAGTCGATGTGGTCGCCCGCCATCACCGCCGTCAAATCGCGCGGCATCCCCTGCGTCTATCAGCCCTTGAAAGAGGGCTACCGGTCCTGGGGTGGTGGCATCGGCCTGTCCAAGAACCTGTCGGGCCTCGCGCTGGACGCGGCCTATGAATATATCAACTGGTATCTCTCGGGCTGGGTCGGCGGCTTCCTGATGCGTCAGGGCTATTATTCGGCCGTGCCGGAAACCTCGAAAGAGTTCATGTCGGCCGACGAATGGGGCTACTGGTTCGAGGGCAAGCCGGCGGCGGGTGACATCACCAACCCGTTTGGCGACAAGCTGGCCGGGGCGGGCGACATGCGCGATGGCGGCTCGTTCTATGACCGCATGGGCCGGGTGGCCTGCTGGAATGCCGTCATGGATGAAAATCAGTACATGGTCCGCAAATGGAATGAATTCATCGCGGCCTAAGCCTTGTGGCGGGGCGGGAACACCCCGCCCCGACCCTGCCCCCGACATCAGGAGCCATGGATGCAGCGCCTCTGGAAATCCCCGCATGTCACCGGATGGCTTCTGGCCAGCCCGCTGACGCTGATCCTGCTGGTGTTTCTGGTGCTGCCCATCGTGATGATCACCATCGTCAGCTTCTGGCAGGCGACGGAATATGCCATCATCCCGGCCTTCAGCCTTGAAAATTATGAATTTCTTTTCGGATCACCCGTCACCTATGCGGTGTTTCTGAACACCGCGAAATATGCGGTGATCACCTGGGCGGTGACGCTGGTCCTAGGCTTTGCCATTGCTTATTTTCTGGCCTTTCACATCCGCAGCCAAACCTGGCAGACGGTGCTGTTCCTGCTGTGCACCGTGCCGTTCTGGACCTCGAACATCATCCGCATGATCAGTTGGATCCCTTTTCTGGGACGCAATGGCATTGCCAATTCGGCGCTGATGGACTGGGGCCTGATCGACGCACCGCTGGAATGGCTGCTGTTTTCCGATTTCGCGGTGATCCTGGCCTTTGTGCATCTTTACACGCTGTTCATGGTGGTGCCGATCTTCAACACCATGATGCGGATCGACCGCAGCCTGCTGGAAGCGGCAAATGATGCGGGCGCGAGCGGTTTTCAGACGCTGGTCAACGTCATCCTGCCGCTGACCAAGCCGGGGATCATGATCGGCTCGATCTTTGTGCTGACGCTGGTGATGGGCGATTTCATCACCGTGCGCTTCATGTCGGGCAGCCAGTCGGCGAATGTGGGCCGTCTGATCTCGAATGACATTGCCCTGCTGCAATACCCTTCGGCGGCGGCGACCGCGGTGGTGCTGCTGGCCACGGTGCTGTTGATCATCGGCGTGCTGATGCGCCTTGTCGATATCCGCAAGGAGTTGTGAGCCATGGAAAGCCGCCCTCGTTCCTTTTACGCGCTGGCCACGGTGTTCGGCCTGTTCCTGTTGTTCCTCTATGGGCCGACGATCACTATCGCCATCCTCAGTTTTCAGGGTCCGTCCGGCGGGCTGACCTTTCCGATGCAGGGGGTCTCGCTGCATTGGTTCCGCGATCTGTTTCAGGAACAGGCCGTGGGCGATATCTGGGGCAGCTTTGGCCGGTCGCTGATGCTGGGGCTGATGGTCATGGTGACGACGGTGGTCGTCTCGGTCATGGGCGGCCTTGCCTTTCGCAAGCGGTTTCGCGGCGCGGGCCTGTTGTTTCAATTGGTGGTGGCCAGCCTTGTCATCCCCTCAATCCTCGTCTCGCTGGGGGTGGGGCTGATGTTCTCGCAAGGTGGCCTCGGGGTGCATTGGGCGACCAGCGGCTTTGGCGCGCAACTGACATGGACGCTGCCCTTTGGTCTGTTGATCATGTTCGCCGTGTTCAACCGCTTTGACCGTTCCTATGAAGAGGCCGCCCGCGATCAGGGCGCAAGCCCGTGGCAGGTGCTGCGCCATGTAGTGCTGCCGATCATCGCGCCCTCGCTGGTGGGGGTGGCGCTGTTCGGCTTTACGCTCTCATACGACGAATTCGCCCGGACCCTGCTGACCGCTGGCAGCTACAACACCCTGCCGCTGGAGATTTACGGCATGACCACCAATGTCACGACGCCGGTGATCTTTGCGCTTGGCACGCTGACCACGGTATTTTCCTTTGCGGTGATCGGGGTGTTCCTGCTGGCGCTGCGGTTGATGCAGGCGCGGCGGGCGCGGGCCGGGTCTGACGCCGGCAAGGCGCTGTGATGCGCATCCTCTACATCAACCCCAATTCGACCGAGGCGATGAACCTGGGCTTGTTCGAGGCTGCCCGCACCCCCCTGCCCGGGGCCGAGGTGATCGGCTGGACCAATGCCGATGGCCCCCCCGCCATTCAGGGGCCCGAGGATGGTGCGGCAGCGGTCGCAGGCGTGCGGGCACTCTTGCCAAAGGCAAGGGAAATTGGCGCCGAGGTGATCGTGATCGCCTGTTTCGACGATACCGGGCTGGATGAATTGCGCCGCGCCGCCCATTGCCCGGTGATCGGCATCGGGCAGGCGGCCTATCATATGGCCGCACTCCTTGGGGCGCCCTTCTCGGTCGTCACCACCCTGCCCGTCTCGGTGCCGGTGCTGGAGGAAAACCTGACGAGCTATGGCTTTGGCCCGCTCTGCCGCCGCATCCGCCCCTCGGGCCTTGCGGTGCTGGAGGTTGAGGCGGCCCAGCCCCCCGCCCTCGCCCGGCTGGCCGAGGAACTGGCCATGGCCGAGGCCGAGGATGGCATCGCCACCGCCATCCTCGGCTGTGCCGGCATGGCCCCGCTGGCCGAGGGGTTGCAGGCCGCCAGTGGCCTTCGCCTGATCGACGGCGTGCGCGCCTCGGCCCTGTTGGCGGCGGCGCTCTGCGGGTTGGCGCGGCCATTGGCACTGCCGGGCGCCCCGGGCTGAACAGGTCAGAGCGACCAGTCCCGCCAGCCTCCCCCGGGCTGATAGCGCAGGTCCATCTGCCCATCCTTCAGGGTCAACAGCGACATCCAACCATTGTCGAACAGGGCCTGCACCCCCGGGTGCCGCGCCAGAATGGCACCGATCTCGGCGGCAGGCGCCTCGATCAGCACCGACAGGCGCAGCGGATCATGGCGAAGCCGCTCGCCATCATGGATCGCCTGCCACGGCAGACCGGCACGCAGCATGCCGCCATTGCCCTCGACCACCCCCAGCCCGCCGGTGACATTGTGCAACAGCTTGTTGCCACCGCCAAACACCTCGGGCGCGACGGCAGAGCCGAGGTATTGCAGACTGATCCAGCTTGCCACCACCACCGGCGCGGTCAGGATCAGTTCCAGCGTGGCAAAGCCCGGATCCCGCCGCCAGTCATAGCTGTGCAGAAAGGCCCGGCCGCCCAGATCGACACCCCGGCTGAACCGGCGCGGCGCAGCGATAAAGGCGGCGCAGCCCGCCAGCCCCCATTCGGGACGCAGCTCGGCCCAGTCCAGCGCCCGGGCCGCGACATCGCCCGCCCCGCGCGCCCCGGGCAGCCGCCCTGCCCGCTCGGCCCGCGCCAAGGCCCCTGCCGCCGCCAGCCAGCCCTCGACTCCGGCCAGATCGCCCCCCGCATCGGCGAAAAGCGTGACCGCATCGGTGGTAGTGTCATGCAACCCGGCGACAAAGCGGCAATCCTCAGGCAGGGCAATGCCATGATCGGCGGCCAGCGCCGCCGGCACCGCCGCATCGTTCAGCATCTGCGCCAAGAGCCGGGCC
>CALLZQ010000155.1 GCA_937858255.1 uncultured Tabrizicola sp. | reverse complement strand
CTTGCTCTGAAGAAACTACGTTCATCCTCTTCCTGCCTGCCACCCCCGGCAGCTCGCTGCCCGGAACCTTGCGCGATCGACCAAAGCATCGGCGCCGCCGTCCTGCCGCCGGGCGATGCGCCGGGGGTTATCCGGCTTTTTCCCCCGATGGCAAGCCCGGCCATGCGCCGCCCGCTCTTGCCCCCGAAGGTTGCAAGAGCAGTGCCAGCGTGGCGCCGCCCCCCCAGCAAACGCCCGCAATCGTATCGGAACCATGAAACGATACGCCGCGCGCCGTTGTGACGCAGAGCCCCAGTTTGACGCAGCCCTCTGGGGTCAGATCAGCGTCAGCACCAGCCCCATCAGGCCACAGGCGCCAATCGCATAGCCACTGTCGATCAGCGACAGCATCGGGCTGCGCATCCCGTAGGCATTGTTGATCACGATCCAGGGCGCGATGAAAAAGGCACCGATCCCCAGCCCGGCGACCAGACCGCCGCCCGCCCCGGCAATCCCCGACATGGCAAAGATGTGCCGCATCATGCCCGCCACAACCACCATCGCAATCGCCGACAGAACAAAGGGCAAGGGCGAGCCATTGCCCGCCGGTCGCCCATCCGGCCCCATGGCGATGCCCGAGGCCCGCAGCCATGGCTTTGACAGCGCCATGTAATACCCCGCCCCCAGCACCCAGCCCGCTGCCGCCGCCACCAGTACAGAAATCAGTCCCATGCCGCGCCCCCTTTGCATTCGCGGGCGATCTTGCGCCCGGTCAGGGCTTTGGGCAAGTCTGGTCGTGCCGTCAGACCGAAACCGTCGCCCGCAGGGTTTCCTTGGCCAGCACCTCCTTGCGCCCCTCCAGCGCCACGGCCCCGCGTTTGAGCACATAAAAGGCGTCGGCCAGATCATAGGCAAAGTCGAAATACTGCTCGACCAGAATGATCGCCATATCGCCCCGCGCCTTGAGATAGGCGATCACCCGGCCGATCTGCTGGATGATATTGGGCTGAATGCCCTCGGTCGGCTCATCCATCAACAGGACCTTGGGCCGCATGATCATCGCCCGGGCAATCGCCAGTTGCTGCTGCTGCCCGCCCGACAGATCGCCACCACGCCGATGACCCATGTCGCGCAGAACCGGGAACAGCTCATAGATCTCATCGGGGATGCGATGTTCGCGCCGGGGCAAGAGGGCAAAGGCCGTCTCCATATTCTCGCGCACCGTCAGCAGCGGAAAGATCATCCGCCCCTGCGGCACCACCGCCAGCCCGCGCCGCGCCATCGCCTGCGGCGGACAGACCGGCACCGCCTCGCCCGCCATCACCACCCGCCCGCCCGAACGCGGATGGGTGCCCGCCAGCGCCTTGAGCAGCGAGGTCTTGCCGACCCCATTGGTGCCCATGACGCAGGTTACTTCCCCCGCCCGCGCCTGCATCGAAATGCCATGCAGGATCTGGCTGCCGCCATAATGAAGCGTCAGGTTCTCGGTCTCGATCATCGCTCAGCGTCCCAGATAGACGTCGATGACGTCGGGGTTCTTGGTCACATGGTCGAGGCTGCCCTCGGCCAGCACGCTGCCCTCATGCAGCACCGTGACCTTGCAATTCAGGCGGCGGACAAAATCCATGTCATGTTCGACCACCACCACGGCGCGGGTCTTGGCCAGCTCGACCAGCAGGCGGGTGGTATGCTCGCGCTCGGCCAGGGTCATGCCCGCTGCCGGCTCATCCACCAAGAGGAGGCGCGGCTCTTGCGCCAAGAGCATCCCGATCTCCACCCACTGCTTTTGCCCGTGGCTGAGTTCACCCGCCTTGCGCGGCAATTGATCGGCCAGCCCCACCTCGCCCGCCAGTTCCGCCACGCGGTCGTGATCCCCCGAACCGGGCCGCCAGAGCAGCACCGCGAATGGGCCCCGCCGCGCCTTCAGCGCCATCATCAGGTTTTCGGCAACGCTCTGATCCTCGAACACCGTCGGGCGCTGGAACTTGCGGCCAATGCCGGCGCGGGCAATCTCGGCCTCGCTCATCTTCAAGAGCGATTGCGAGTAGTCGCCCCACAGCACCCGCCCCTCATCCGGCCGGGTCTTGCCGGTGACAATATCCATGAAGGTGGTCTTGCCCGCGCCATTCGGCCCGATGATCGCCCGCAATTCGGCCGGTCCGATGGAAAAGGACAGGTTATTGATGGCGCGGAACCCGTCAAAGGTGACAGAAACGCCGGAAACTTCCAGAAGTGCGCTCATTCCCGGGCCTCCCGCTCCATCAAGGCGCCGTCATCGGGGCCAAGCGGTGCGCCCTTGCGGTCCGGGCTGCGCACCTTGGCCCAGAGGTCAAAGAGCCCGCCGATGCCCTTGGGCGCGAACAGCGTGACCAGTACAAAGGCAAACCCGAGGAGGATCAGCCACCAATCCACCCAGTTGATCGTGTAAAAGCCAAGGTTGACCGAAGGCGCCCGCCCCCCGGTGAACCAGCTTGAGAGGAGCGAGACAAAGGCCGCGCCGATCACCGCCCCATAAAGCCGCCCGCGCCCGCCAATCGCCACCCAGACGGCAAGGTAAATCGACGCAATCGGCGCCAGTTCCGCCGGATTGATGATCCCGGCCTGCGGGTAATACAGCGCCCCGGCAATCGCCGCGATCACGGCGGTCAGGGTAAAGACAAAGAGCTTGTAGCTTTCAACCGAATAGCCAAGGAAGCGCACCCGCTGCTCATCATCGCGGATGGCGCGAATGACGCTGCCGAATTTGCCCGAGACCACGCGCGACAGCAGCAGATAGCCAAGACCAAGCGCAAGAGCCGAGGCCCAGAAGAACCAGACCGACAGGCGGTCCTGCGACACCTCCGTAAGGCCGGGGATGGTTTGAGGGACGGAAAGGCCCGTGGTGCCGCGC
>CALLZQ010000154.1 GCA_937858255.1 uncultured Tabrizicola sp. | reverse complement strand
CCGATGCCGCCTTTGCCGCGCATTTCTCCCGCCCCCTGCCCCCGCCGCCCGAGAGGGTGGCGGTCTATCACCTCGGTCATTCGCTGGTCGGGCGCGACATGCCAGCCATCCTCGCGCAGCTTGCGCCGCATGATTATGCGCTGCAATTGGGGTGGGGCACCTCGTTGCGGGGGCATTGGACAGGCGATGTCGCCGGTTTTGCCGAAGAAAACGCCGATGCGCATTTCAGACCCGCGTCTGAGGCGATCGACAGCGGTGATTACCCCGTGGTGGTGCTGACCGAGATGGTCGAGATCCGCGATGCGATCCGTTACTTTGATAGTCCCGAATATCTGGCTCGCTGGGTTGCCCGCATTCGCGCGGCCCGGCCTGATGCAAGGGTCTATCTTTACGAGACATGGCATCGGCTGGATGACCCCGAGGGCTGGCTGGATCGACTGGACCGCGATCTCGCGCGCTATTGGGAAGGGTCGCTGTTGCGCGGCGCCAAGGCCTGGCAAGGGGTGGGGACGATCCATGTCATTCCCGGCGGACAGGTGATGGCGGCGGTGGTGCGCGCGGCCGAGCAGGGCCGGCTGCCCGACCTGACCAGCCGTACACAGCTTTTTGCAACGGATGACGAAGGGCTGCCCGATCCGATCCATTTCAACGACGTCGGCGCCGTGCTGATGGCCTTCACCCATTACGCCGTGATTTATCAGCGCAGCGCCCCCGACCTGCCCGTGGGTTTGCACCGGGCCGATGGCAGCTTGGTCACACCGTTGGCGCCGGAAACGGTGCGGGTCCTGCAAGAGATAGTCTGGCAAGTGGTCACCAGCTATGCTCCGACCGGGGTGCCACAGCGCGGCACGCCTTGATCGCAGCGGGCAAACGAGGGGTTGGACAGTGGGTCTCTTCGGATTTCTGGCGAAAATCCTCTATATCGGCCACAGCCTTGTCGGGCCTGATCTGCCGGTGGTGGTCGAGGGCGGGCTGCGCGCCATGGATGAGGCCGCCAGCGTGCGTGCCCAGATCATCAACGGGGCGCCGCTGAAATTCAACTTCGAGCATTCCGCCGAGGCGCAGGGCGTCGATGGCCGCGCCGAATTGCAAAAGGCCGAGACCGAGGTTCTGATCCTGACCGAAGCCATCCCGTTGGCCGAGCATCTGAAATGGAATGACACGCCCGGTCAGATCGTGCGATTTGCCGAGTTGGCCCGGGCGATGAAGCCCGGGGTGCGGGTATTTCTCTATGAGACATGGCATAGCCGGAACTCTGGCCCCGGCACGACCATCGAGGGCGACCCCGGGGCGGGAACCCCGTGGCGCGAACGCCTGAACACCGATTTGCCACTGTGGGAGGGCGCGGTGCGCGACGCCAACAGCGCCCTTGGCGAAGAGGTTGTCGCCTTGCTGCCCGCCGGGCAGGCAATGGGGCTGCTGGCAGATGCCGTGGCGGCGGGCGAGGTGCCGGATGCCCCCTCGCTGGATGTGTTTTTTTCTGACGACATTCATCTGTCGGAAAAGGGGGAATATTACATCGCGCTGGTGCATATGGCGGCCATTACCGGCAAATCGCCCGAGGGGTTGCCCGCCCGCCTGACCCGGGCATGGAAAAGCCGCGATGGTATCGTGTCCGAGCAGATGGCTACGGTGTTGCAGCGTCTGGCCTGGCAGGCGGTCAGCACCTATCAGCCGGCCCCCGCCCCGGCAGCCAAGGCCGAGGCCGCACCGGTCGTTGAACCCGCCCCGACGGCGGCGCCTCCCGCAACCAGCGATGCGGCTGAGGCTGCGATGGGCCCGCTGGACCAGAGCCGGTTCACGCCGGTCACAAACCCCCATCTGGCGCTGGGACTGAATGGTGTCGCGGACTGGTCTGTGCAGCAGCCCTTCCTCAACATCCTCAAGACCGCCCGTGAATGGACCGGCCATTTGCCGGGGCAATTCGGCGGCTGGGACCATGCCCGCTTGCAACAGGCCGGGGTGCTGGATGCAAATGGCTGGCCAACGGCGATACCAGCAGAGTTGACGGGTTTGTCCTTGCTGTTCCTGACCGACCTGCCCGCCGATGCCGAGGCGGTAGCCGGGCGCTATCGTCTGAGCTATCGCGGTCAGGGCGACATCAGCCTTGCCGGACGTGCGACAGTGGTCGAACAGGCGCCGGGCAGCATGGTCTTTGACTATACCCCCGGAGAGGGGACCGTCAGCCTGACCCTGACCCGTACCGATCCCGCCGACCCGATCCGCGATATGGTCGTGGTGCGCGAGGATCGCGCGGCCCTTCTGGCTCAGGGGAAGATTTTCAACCCCGACTGGCTGGCGCGTATCCGTGGGGTGGTTTTGATCCGGCTGATGGACTGGATGAAGACCAATGACTCGACGCTGGCCCGTCTGGCCGACCGGCCCAAACCCGAGGATTACACATGGTCGCGCAATGGCGTACCGGTTGAGGTGATGATTGCGCTGGCCAATGAACTGGGGGCCGATCCCTGGTTCACCCTGCCGCATCTGGCCGAGGATGATCTGGTTCGCTTCTACGCCCAGGCCGCGCATGACGGGCTAAAGCCCGAACTGAATGCCCATGTCGAATATTCGAATGAGGTCTGGAACTGGCAGTTCGCGCAGGCCGGCTGGGCCGAAGAGCAGGGCCGCGCCCTCTGGGGTGGCGAGTCGAAATGGGTGCAATACTACGCCCTTCGCGCCGCACAGATCGCCGATATCTGGGCCGAGGTCTATGGGACCGACGCCCCCTCGCGCTTGACCCGGGTGATCGCCACCCAGACAGGCTGGCTGGGGCTCGAAGATCAGATCCTCAACGCCCCGGACATACTGGCGACAGGGGCAGCGGCGCCGGCCAGCCATTTTGATGCCTATGCCGTCACCGGCTATTTCTCGGGGATGGTCGGGGGCGAGGACAAGGCGGCGATGGTCGATGGCTGGCTTGATGCTGCGGAACAGGCCGCCCAAGCTGCCGCGGCAAATGCGGGCCTGTCGGGAAAGGCCGCCGAGGACTACGCGCAGGCGCATCGTTTTGACACCGCGCTTCCCTTGGCCATCGCCGAAATCACCAGCGGCGCCGAGAGCGGCGATGCGTCGGATACGCTCGACGCCCTCTTGGCCGAGGTTTTGCCCCATCATGCCCGCGTCGCCGCCGCTCATAACCTCAGACTGGTGATGTATGAGGGCGGCACCCATGTCGTCGGCCTTGGCCCCCGCGTCTCGGACCCGCGCCTGACGGCATTCCTGATCCATCTGAATTACAGTGAGGAAATGGCGGCGCTGTATGACCGGCTGATGCAGGGTTGGGCCGCGCTGACCCCCGCCCCCTTCAATGCCTTTGTCGATGTCTCGGCGCCGTCGCAATGGGGGTCTTGGGGGGCGCTGCGGCATCTGGGTGATGAAAACCCGCGCTGGCAGGCCCTCGCCAAGGGGTGCTGGCAGTGCTGAGCATCATCATCCCCGCCTCAAACGAAGAACGCTGGATCGGTCCCTGTCTGACAGCACTCTGCCGCTCGACGCTGGATCAGGCCGAGGTCGTGGTCGTCGCCAATGGCTGCCGCGACCGTACCGCCGGTGTGGCGCGCGGGGTGATGACGCGCGAGGCCCCGCCCGGCTGGC
>CALLZQ010000153.1 GCA_937858255.1 uncultured Tabrizicola sp. | reverse complement strand
GGGCAGAATGTCGAAGGTCAGATGCGGGGTGATGATCTTGCCGGGCAGGATGCCGATCACCGGGGTCTCGGCACGGTTTCCGGCGGTGCGGAAGTCCTGCGCCGTCACACGAGGCGCCTTGACCGAGTTGCGGGCGACCGGCGCCGTGGTTTGACGCGACGCAAAGGCAGCCTCAGTCACCTCGACCCCGCCTGCAAGGACCATCGCCGCATGACAACCCTCAAGGCTGTCGATGACCGCAATATCGGCGCGTTTTCCGGGGGCGATCAACCCGCGGTCCTTCAGGCCAAAGGCCTCGGCGGCGGACAGCGAGGCCGCGCGATAGACGGCCAGCGGCGGGCAGCCAAGGCTGATCGCGGTGCGGATCATGTAATCCAGATGGCCGTGTTCACCGATATCCAGCGGGTTGCGGTCATCGGTGCAGAAGCACAGATAGGGCGAGTGGCGTTCTGTCAGCAGCGGGGCCAACGCGTGCAAGTCTTTGCTGACCGAGCCTTCGCGGATCAGCACCCGCATTCCCTTGCGCAGCTTCTCCAGCCCCTCTTCAGCCGTTGTCGCCTCATGCTCGGTCCGGATGCCCGCGCTGATATAGCCGTTCAGATCATTGCCGCGCAGCAGCGGCGCGTGGCCGTCGATATGGCGCCCGCGAAACGCCTCCAGCTTCGCCAGACAGCCCGGGTCCTTCATCAGCACGCCCGGAAAGTTCATGAACTCGGCCAGCCCGATCACACCCGGATGGTCCATCAGCGGGATCAGGTCTGCCGCCTCCAGCCGCGCGCCTGCTGTCTCCATATGGGTCGAGGGCACGCAGGACGACAGGTTCACCCGAATGTCCATCAGAGTCTGCGTGGCGGAGTTCAGGAAATACCGGATGCCCTCCAGCCCGCAGACATTGGCAATCTCATGCGGGTCGCAGATCACGGTCGTCACCCCGCGCGGCGTGACGCAGCGGTCAAACTCATGCGGGGTGACCAGCGAGGATTCGATATGCAGATGGGTGTCGATGAAGCCGGGGACGAGGATTTTTCCCGAGACGTCGATCTCTCGCGCGCCTTGGTAGCTGCCGAAAACCCCCACGATGGTCTCGCCACAGATCGCCACATCGGTCTGCACCAGATCGCCGGTGATCAGATCAAACACCCGGCCGCCTTTCAGCACGATGTCGGCGGGCACCAGGCCGCGGCCCTGATCGATGAGGCGGGAAGAGGGGCGGGGGGGTGGGGAGATGGTTTATACAAGACATTGCAGGCGGGG
>CALLZQ010000152.1 GCA_937858255.1 uncultured Tabrizicola sp. | reverse complement strand
CGCTCTGGGCACTGGTGATGCCGCTGCCGGCGGGGGGGGACCGCGACCGGGGGATCGCCATGCTGCTGTTGCATGATCTGGTCGAGATTGAGGTGGGCGATCAGCCGATCGACCAGCCCCATGATGCCGAAGCACTGGCCCGGGCCGAGGCGGCGGCGGCAGCGCGGATTTTTGGCCTGTTGCCCGCTGATCTGGCGCCGTGCCTTTTGTCGCTTTGGCAGGAATTCGAGGCCGCAATAACCCCCGATGCCCGCGCCGCCAAGCGGCTGGATTATAGCCAGCCGATGTTTCAGGTGCTGTATGCCCGGCCGCCCCGCCCCGATCATCTTGATGTCGTGCGGATGAACTTGACCCGGGGCCGCGCTGCACCGCTGGCGCTGGACTGGCCCGAGGTTCATGCCCGCGCGCTGGCACTGGTGAACGGTGAGGCGCCGCCCGATGTGCCGGATCTGGCCGCAAGGCTGGCCTTTCTGGCCGAGGCGGACCGGCTGAAATCGGTCTATCGGGCGACGACGCTGGTCGATGGCTCGCGCCCCGAGAATTCGGGCGAACATTCGTGGCATCTCGCGCTTTACGCGCTGATCCTGGCCGATCAGGCGGGGCCAGAGGTGAATATCCGGCGCGTCATCCAGATGCTCTTGATTCATGATCTGGTAGAAATTGATGTCGGCGATGTGCCGATCCATTCCGCCAATGGTCAGGCCCATGGCAGTACCGACACGATGGCGGCAGAGGCAGCAGCGGCGGACCGGATCTTTGGCCTGCTGCCTGCCGATACCGGCCCTGCCCTGCGCGCGCTATGGGACGAGTTTGAGGCCGCCACCACCCCCGATGCCGTCTTTGCCAAGTCGCTCGACCGGGTTCAGCCGGTGATGGCCAACCTCAAGTCGGGGGGCGGGACCTGGATCACCTATGACGTGACCTTTGCCCAGTTGGAATCGCGCGTGGGGGCCAAGGTTGCCCGCGGCGCCCCGGCGCTTTGGGACTGGACGCGCGATCAGGTCAGGCCCTTCTTCGGCGCCTGACCGCCCTGCCTGCGACACTTTCGGTATACCACCGCATACCATCTTTCGCGCGCCGCATTTTTGCGTTAGAAGGCGCCAACCTTTCATGATCGCAGAGGGCTGACCCGATGGCTAAGACTGAAACCCCCGATATCATCTACACCAAAGTGGACGAAGCGCCCGAACTCGCCTCGGCCTCGCTGCTGCCGATCGTGCAGAAGTTTGCCGCCGCCGCGGGGATCAGCGTTGGCACCAAGGATATTTCGCTGGCGGGCCGCATCCTCTCGACCTTCCCGGAAAGCCTGGCCGAGGCGCAGCGCATCTCGGACGATCTGGCCGAACTGGGCGAGCTGGTCAAAACCCCCGATGCCAATGTGATCAAGCTGCCGAATATCTCGGCCTCGGTCCCGCAACTGGTGGCGGCGATCCGGGAATTGCAGGCGCAAGGCTACGCCCTGCCCGATTACCCCGAGGCCCCGGCCAATGACGCGGAAAAGGCGGTTCGCGCCAAATATGACGCGATCAAAGGCTCGGCCGTGAACCCGGGGCTGCGTGAGGGCAACTCGGATCGCCGCGCCGCGACCGCCGTCAAGAATTACGCGCAGGCCAACCCGCACCGCATGGGCGACTGGACCCCGGCCAGCAAGACCCGCGTCGCCGCCATGGCGGGCGATGATTTCTTCTCGAACGAGAAATCCGCGACGCTGGACAAGGCCGCCGTGGCCAAGAGCGTGGTGGAAACCGCGACGGGCGAAGTGGTGGTGAAAGAGGGCGTGAAATACCCCGCCGGCACCGG
>CALLZQ010000151.1 GCA_937858255.1 uncultured Tabrizicola sp. | reverse complement strand
GATCACGACCTTGGTCGGCATCCCCAACAGATAGATCATCGCCGGCACCATGATAAAGCCGCCGCCCACCCCCATGATCGCCGCCAGAAACCCGACCAGCGCCCCGACGCCCAAGGGCGGCAGGACCGAGATATAAAGGCCCGAGGCGCGGAATTTCATCTTGAAGGGCAGGCCATGCACCCAGTTGTGTGTATGCGCGCGGCGCACCGTGGCCCCGGCCTTTTTCGCGCGCAGGATGGCGCGGGCGCTCTCCAGAAACATTGTCAGGCCGATGAAGCCCAGAAACAGCACATAGGAGAGCTGGACCAAGAGATCGACCTGCCCCATCGCCGTCAGCCGGGCAAAGACCCAGACCCCGGCGCCGGACCCGATCAGGCCGCCGACCAGCAGGACAAGGCCCATGCGGAAGTCGACCGCCTTGCGCTTGACCTGCGCCAGCACGCCCGAGATCGACGAGGCGACCACCTGATTGGCCCCGGTCGCCACAGCAATCGCCGGCGGAATGCCGATGAAGAACAACAGCGGTGTGATCAGAAACCCGCCGCCCACCCCAAAGAGGCCCGAGAGAAAACCGACAATGCCGCCAATCCCCAACAGGAGAAAGGCATTGACCGAAACCTCGGCGATCGGAAGGAAAAGTTGCATCGGCAGGGCCCGGGGGGCGAGGGGGCGGTAAGGGCGGGGAAAGGCGTCACCCTCAAAGGGTTGCGCGCCTTTCAGGCCGTTGTCAAACGGCGATCCGCCTCATCGGAGGCCGCGGAGATAATGCCGCAGAATGCGTTCCAGTTTTGCCGCACCCAGGGGCGCCATGGCCTTGGAATGCTCATGGCTGATGTTTTCATCCGACATGCCGGCGGCCATGTTGGTGACAGTCGAGATGGCGGCCACGCGCAGGCCCAGAAACCGCGCCAGAATGATCTCGGGCACCGTGGACATGCCGACCGCATCGGCGCCCAAGAGCTTCAGCATCCGTATCTCGGCCGGGGTTTCAAAGCTGGGGCCGGAATACCAGGCATAGACCCCATCCTTCAGCGCGATCCCCAGCGCCTCGGCACTGGCGCGCAGGCCGGCACGGATGCCGGGGTCATGCGCCTCGGTCATCGGGACAAAGCGGGCATCGGTCGGCTCGCCGATCAGGGGGTTGCGGCCATTGTAGTTGATATGATCCGACAACAGCATCAGGTCGCCCGGCGGAATGTCGGGGCGCATGGAACCGGCGGCATTGGTCACGATCAACTGCCCGGCGCCCAGATCGCGCAAGACCTCTAGCGCCGGACGCATGGCGGCGGCATTGCCGTTTTCGTAGAAATGCTCACGCGCGCCAAAGACGGCGACGCGCACCCCCTCCAACTCACCGATATGCAGATGCGGATTGTGGCCCGAAACCCCGGCATGGGGGAAGCCGGGCAGATCGCCATAGGGGATCGCCACCCCCTCAACCGCATGGGCCAGATGACCCAGGCCCGAGCCGAGGATCAACCCCAGCGTCACCGGCGCCGCACCTGCCCGGGCGCGGATGGTGGCAAGCGCCTCAGCGTTCCTTGACATAGGGCTCACCTCCGGCGCGGGGCGGGATGGCCTTGCCGACGAAACCGGCAAGGACCAGCACGGTCAGGATATAGGGCAGCGCATCG
>CALLZQ010000150.1 GCA_937858255.1 uncultured Tabrizicola sp. | reverse complement strand
GTCAGCCGCATGCTGCGCACCTCGCCGCAGAAGCTGAACCTCGTTGCTGGCCTCATCCGTGGCAAGAAGGTTGAAAAGGCTCTGGCCGACCTGACCTTCTCCAAGCGCCGTATCGCGCAGGACGTGAAAAAGTGCCTGCAGTCGGCGATCGCCAATGCCGAGAACAACCATGGTCTCGACGTTGACAGCCTTGTTGTCGCCGAAGCCTGGTGCGGCAAGAACCTGGTGATGAAGCGTGGCCGTCCGCGTGCGCGTGGCCGCTTCGGCAAGATCATGAAGCCGTTCAGCGAAATCACCATCAAGGTGCGTCAGACCGGGGAGTCGGCATAATGGGACAGAAGGTTAACCCGATTGGGATGCGCCTCCAGGTCAACCGGACCTGGGACAGCCGTTGGTTCGCCGAGTCGAAAGACTATGGCAACCTGCTGCTTGAAGACCTCAAGATGCGCGAGTTCATCCATGAGGAAGCCAAGCAGGCTGGCATCAGCCGCGTGATCATCGAGCGTCCGCACAAGAAGTGCCGCGTCACGATCCACGCTGCCCGTCCCGGTGTGATCATCGGCAAGAAGGGTGCTGACATCGAAACGCTTCGCAAGAAGCTGTCGGCCTTCACCTCGTCGGAACTGCACCTGAACATCGTCGAAGTCCGCAAGCCGGAACTCGACGCGCAACTGGTGGCCGAGTCGATTGCTCAGCAGATGGAACGTCGCGTTTCTTTCCGTCGTGCCATGAAGCGCGGCGTGCAGAATGCGATGCGCATGGGCGCTCTCGGCATCCGTGTGAACGTTTCGGGTCGCCTCGGCGGCGCGGAAATTGCCCGGACCGAATGGTACCGCGAAGGCCGCGTTCCGCTGCACACCCTGCGTGCCGACATCGATTATGCGCTGTCGGAAGCCAAGACCCCCTATGGGATCATCGGTGTCAAGGTGTGGATCTTCAAAGGCGAGATCATGGAGCATGATCCCCAGGCCCGTGACCGCCGTGCGGCGGAAGCACAGGACGGGGCCGCTCCGCGCCAGCCGCGTCGCGACCGCGAACGCGCGTAAGGGAGTAGAGAGAGATGCTGCAACCGAAACGGACCAAGTTCCGCAAACAGCACAAGGGCCGGATCCATGGCGAAGCCAAGGGCGGTTTCCTGCTGAACTTCGGCTCCTACGCCCTCAAGGCGACCGAGCCGGAGCGTGTGACCGCGCGCCAGATCGAAGCGGCGCGTCGTGCGATCACCCGCCACATGAAGCGTCAGGGCCGCGTCTGGATCCGTATTTTCCCGGATCTGCCGGTCTCGGCCAAGCCCATCGAAGTTCGTATGGGTAAAGGTAAGGGTTCGGTCGACCGTTGGGTCGCCAAGGTCAAGCCGGGCCGCATCATGTTCGAGATCGACGGCGTGTCGGACACGATCGCCCGCGAAGCTCTGCGCCTTGGCGCGATGAAGCTGCCGGTCACCACCCGTGTGGTCGCCCGCGAAGACTGGTAAGGTTTTGCCAGATGGCAAAACCCGTGCGGCGTAGCGAATTCCGCAGGAAATCGCGGACCGTCACCCGGTAAGTAAAATCGGCCCCCGCTGGAAACGGCGGGGGCTTTTTCAATCAGCCCGAAGAATTCCCGAGGATGCCATGCCCACCACCTCTCTTTTTGTGACCAAACTCTACCGCGCCAAGCTGAACGATCTGGCCAAGAAAAAGGTCGATTACGCGGAACTTGCGGCCACTTGCGATGCGATTGCCGAAGATGACGAGGCCGGGCAAGAGTGGTGCGAGCGTGAGGGTTATCCTGGCTACACGTCTTATGCCTCGCTGGATGACCTGCCGTGGCGGATGCCGATCTTCAAGGCGCTGGAGGCGGCCCTCGACAAACATGTGGCGGCGTTCTGCGACGATCTTAGTTTTGATCTGGGCGACAAGAAGCTGAAGTGCAATGCGCTGTGGATCAACATCCTGCCCGAAGGCGGCACGCATGCCAGCCATATCCACCCGCATTCGGTGATTTCCGGCACCACCTATGTCCAGATGCCCGAAGGCACCAGCGCGCTGAAGCTGGAAGACCCGCGCTTGCCGATGATGATGATGTCGCCTCTGCGCCGCAAGAACGCGCCGGAAGAATTGCGCCAGTTCGTCTATGTCGAGCCGGTGGTCGGTGACGTCCTGCTTTGGGAAAGCTGGCTGCGCCACGAAGTGCCGATGAACATGTCAGAGGGTGAGCGAATCTCTGTCAGCTTCAACTACGGGTGGGCGTGACGGGGCGAACGCTCTCTTTCCCCTTCAGTGCAGGGAAATCCAGCGGGCCAAAGGGATAAGATCCTTTGGCCCTTTTTCATAGCGCGCCAAGGGGTTGGCGACCGGATACCGGGCAGGGGCGGCTGTTCGGCGCCGATGGCATTATGCACCCATAGATTGTGATTGACGAAATGATTCCGCAAATTTACAACCATTGCGAATTTGATCAAATTAGCGGGATGCGACAATGCGAGAACCGTTTCAAAGATCAGTCTTGCTGATCGATAATTTTGATAGCTTTACCTTCAACATTGCCCAGATGGTCGCCGAGGTGAACGGGCGTGAGCCGGTGGTCCTCGACAACACCGTTCCCTGGCGTGAGATGCGCAAGATCCCGCATGACCGGATCATCCTGTCACCCGGGCCGGGCAATCCCCAGACCGCGCTGGATGTCGGCTCGAGCATGGATGCAATTGCGCAGTCCGAGGTGCCGGTGCTGGGGGTCTGCCTTGGCCATCAGTGTCTGACTGTCCACCATGGTGGCAAGGTGATCCGGGCGCCTGAACCGATGCATGGCCGGGTGCGGCGCCTGCGCCATTTCGGCGATCCGCTGTTCCGCGATCTGCCCGAGTGTTTTGAGGTCACGCGCTATCACTCACTGATGTCGCAAAAGCCGCTGCCCGAAGCGCTTGAGGTGCTGGCCGAGACTGACGACGGGATTGTGATGGCCCTGCGTCACCGGCATTTGCCGCATTGGGGGGTGCAGTTCCACCCCGAGTCCATTTGCTCGCAATACGGGCGTGAGATTTTTGCCAATTTCCTGTCGGATGGTCTTTGCGCCCCCCGGTCCAACGCGATGCCGCGCGTTCTGGAAGAGGTGTGAGATGTTCGACGAAGCCGAGCGCGCCAGTTTTCAGACGGTCCATGCCAGCCAGCCGCTGACTGTCGAGGCCGAAGATGTCTTTGTTGCCTTGTTTGGAGAGAGTGACAGCGCCTTTTGGTTGGACAGTAGTCTGGTCGTGCCGGGCCTGTCGCGCTGGTCTTTCATGGGGGCGCTTGCCGCCGAAGAGGATTACCTTTGCCGTTTTGACCTGCCGAGTCAGACGGTCGCGGTCACTCGCCCGGGGGGGATGGCGCCTGAGACGCGGACCCAATCAATTTTCGAATTTCTTGAGCAGTCGCTTCGGCAGCACAGGGTCGCCAAGGTGGCCGAGTTGCCCGACTTACCCTTTGTCGGGGGGCATGTCGGCTATTTTGGCTATGAGCTCAAAAGCCTGACCTGCGCGATCCCCTCGCCCGCGCCGCGCCATCCCAGTGCGGCCTTTCTGTTCTGCACCCGGTTCCTGGCTTTTGATCATGCCGAGGGGCGGGTCCATGCCATTGCCCTGCATCGTGCGGACGGGCGCGCGGCGGCATCGCAATGGGGCGCTGAGACGATGGCGCGTCTGGCCTCGGTTCCCAAGGCCGCGCCAGTAACGGCGGCCGCGCCGGGCGCCCGGGAGATTACCTTTCACCTGCGTCACGACCGGGCGGAATATCTGTCGCGGATTGAGCGCTGCCTGAATGAGATCACAAAGGGCGAAACCTATGAGGTCTGCCTGACCAACCAGATCAGCGGCGAATATGATCTGCCGCCGCTTGATCTGTATCGGGTCTTGCGGCGGCGCAACCCTGCGCCCTATGCGGCTTTCCTGCGCTTTGGTGATCTGGCGGTGGCCTCTTCCTCGCCTGAGCGGTTCCTGCGCATTGACCGTGACGGCTGGGCTGAAACCAAGCCGATCAAGGGCACCGCCCGGCGCGACCCCGATCCTGTGCGCGACGCCGAAATTGCCGAGGCCCTGCGTATGGATGAGAAAAGCCGGGCCGAGAATCTGATGATCGTCGATCTGATGCGCAATGATCTGGGCCGCGTATGCAGGCCGGGCAGCGTGCATGTTCCCTCGCTGATGCATATCGAGAGCTATCGGACGGTGCATCAACTGGTCTCGGTGATTCGGGGGCATTTGGCCGAAGGCGAAAGCCCGATGCGCTGCATTGCGGCCTGTTTTCCCGGCGGCTCGATGACAGGGGCGCCCAAGATCCGAACCTTGAAGCTGATTGACGCGCTGGAGGCGGCCCCGCGTGAGATTTATTCGGGGGCGATCGGCTTTCTCTCGCTGAGCGGAGAGGTCGATCTGAACATCGTCATCCGTACCATCCTTTGCACACCCGGCCATGTCTCGGTCGGCTGTGGTGGTGCCATTGTCGCCCTGTCGGATGCGGGGGAAGAGTTCGATGAGATCCTGCTCAAGGCCTCGGCCCCGTTGGCGGCGATTGCCGAAACGCTGACAGGGCAGGCGCAGGCGGGTTTTGCCATTGCCGGGGCGGAACAGCCGGAACCGGTCGAGCCGTCCCGGTCGGGGCACAAGTTGCGGTTGGCCCGGCCCGGCGATGCGCCCCTGCTCGCGCGGGCGGTCGAGGCGCTGCTGACGGAATTGGGTGGCCCGGGGCCGCAGTTCACCCTTGCGGGGGCGGAACGCGCGGCAAGCGATCTGCTGGCCAACCCGGCTTTGGGTTTCGTGCTGATGATCGAGGATCTTCCGGCCGCCGAACTGGTGGGGATCGCCACCGTCTCTGCGGTGCCGGCGCTGCGGGCGGGCGGGTGCTATGGTGTCCTGCAAGAGCTTTGGGTGGCGCCGCGCTATCGCGGTGCCGATCACGGAACGCGCCTGCTTGAGGCGGTCGAGCAAGAGGCACGGCGCCGGGCTTGGCCGATGGTCGAGGTATCGCTGCCGCTGGCGGGTTATGCCGCCTTGCCGCAACTGACCCGGTTTTACGAGGCAGGCAGCTATACGCAAGCCGGCATGCGCTGGAGGCGGCGGCTGTGATTGCGGGACAGGAACTGCGCCGCCCGCAGGGGCAAGGTGCTGATCGCCGCCTCAGGGTGCTGCAACAGCCCGATCTGGCCGTACAGGCGGGGCTGTGCCCCAGGTGTAGCCGTGAAGGGGGGGTGGTTGCCCCCCAGCAGAACGCC
>CALLZQ010000149.1 GCA_937858255.1 uncultured Tabrizicola sp. | reverse complement strand
GCGGGGGGGGGGGGGGGGGGGGCAGGAGGGGGGGGGGGGCCCCGCGCCCCCTCCCCCGCCGTATTGTCATTCGCCGCCAGTGCGGCCAGCCCCCCGCCGGAATTGGCGCGGGTGGCAAGCCCCGCCTCATGCGCGGCGAAGGCATGCAGATTGGCAAGGCCCCGGCCTGACAACACCTCTTCGACGCCACAATGGGCGGTTTCGCCGCGGCTGGTCAGAAGCGTCTCGATAAAGCGCATCAGGCGCAGGCCCTCTTCATCGCGCACCGGCATGTTGACATGGCCGCATTCCGACGGCGCGACGATGCGCCCGGGCCCGCTGCCATGGACCGGTGCGGCATTGACGCCGGTGCCAAGGCCCACCACCAGCATCGGCGCGGCGGGATTGTCCGGGCCATCGACGATGCGGTTGAGGTTTTCGGGCGCCACATGACCCAGCGCATGGCCCTGTGCCTGAAGATCGTTGAGAATGGCGCAGGCGCGCGCGCCGGTCGCCGCCGTCAGCTTGGGCGCATCCATCACCCAGTCGAGATTGGTCATCGTCGCGACCCCGTCCTGCACCGGGCCGGCGGCGGCCACACAGACACCCGAGACGCTGGCGCCGCTGTCTGCGAGATAGTCGCGCAGGATATCGGCGATGTCCTGCCCCCGCGCCTTGTACTCGGCATTGGGAAAGCGGCGGATGGTCTCGGGCCGGACATGGCCGCCCTCGGCCAGGGCAACGCGGGTATTGGTGCCGCCGATATCGGCCAGAATTGCAAGGGTCATGGAGCTACCTCAGTCGTTGCGGGCCAAAGCGCGCGCGAGGGCGTGATACGAGGATTTCGGGGTTCTTGCCAAGCTGTCATAATCGACATGGACAAGGCCGAAGCGCTTTTCATAACCGACCGCCCATTCATAATTGTCGAGCAGTGACCAGTAGAAGAAGCCTTTGACATTCGCGCCATCGGCAATCGCGCGGCGGGTGGCCTCGAGATGGGCGAAGAGAAACGCCTCACGCGCGGCATCGTTGACCGCGCCGTCCTCGACCGTATCGGCATTGGCCATGCCGTTTTCGGTCATATAGATCGGCAGATCGCCCACATAGTCGCGCGCCATCCGTGTCAGAAAGCCGTGCAGGCCCTCGGGGTAGATTTCCCAGCCCATCTGGGTCTTGGGCAGATCGCCCTCGACATCGCGCAGATGCGGCCAGGGCGCGGCGGGGTCATGGGCATTGAGGTGGCGGGTATAGTAATTGACCCCCAGCCAGTCGAGCGGCTGCCCGATCACTTCCATATCCTCTTGCCAGCGATCGGGCATATGCGGGCCAAGGCCCTCCAGCACGATGTCGGGATAGGACTGCCGGGTGATGCCCTCGATGAACCAGCGGTTGAAGGTGCCATCCCAGCGATCGGCGGCGCGGCGGTCCTCGGCCCTGGTTGAGGCCGGGGCGGCCTGTTC
>CALLZQ010000148.1 GCA_937858255.1 uncultured Tabrizicola sp. | reverse complement strand
TGGAGATGGGCGTTATCGGGGAAGAGGCGTTTCATCGCCGCGTCGGTTTTGCGGATATCTTCCGGGTCGCCCGACAGCGCGCACCAGCGGAAGGGGCCGATGCCTTTGCAGAAGAGGGGCCGGATATAGGCGGGCACGAAGCCGGGGAAGGCGAAGGCATTTTCCAGCCCCTCGTCCTGTGCCACTTGGCGGATGTTGTTGCCGTAATCGAGCGTGGGCACGCCCGCGTTCCAGAAGCCCACCATCGCCTCCACATGGCTGCGCATAGAGGCGCGGGCGGCGGCCTCGACCTCGGCGCGGGCGGTTTCCTGTTTTGCTTTCCAGTCCGCGACCGACCACCCTGCCGGGCAATAGCCGTGCAGCGGGTCATGGGCCGAGGTCTGGTCGGTGACGATATCGGGGCGCCCGTTCGGAATGGGGCCGCCGTTTTTCATGAGAGCGAGGAGTTCGGGGAAGACCTCGGCCGCGTTGCCCAGAAGGCCCACGGATTTCGCCTCTCCCTTCGCCGTCCAGTCGGCGATGAGGGCGAGCGCCTCATTCAGCGTTCTGGCCTTGGCGTCGAGGTAGCGGGTGCGCAAGCGGAAATCGATGCGGGTTTCATCCACCTCGACCGCGAGGCAGCAGGCCCCGGCCATGACGGCGGCGAGGGGTTGGGCGCCGCCCATGCCGCCAAGCCCGCCGGTCAGGATCCAGCGCCCGGTCAGATTGCCGTCGTAATGCTGGCGCCCGGCCTCGGCAAAGGTTTCATAGGTGCCCTGCACGATGCCCTGGGTGCCGATATAGATCCACGAGCCAGCGGTCATCTGGCCGTACATCATCAGGCCCTTGCGGTCGAGGTCGTTGAAATGATCCCATGTCGCCCAATGGGGCACGAGGTTCGAGTTCGCGATCAGGACGCGGGGGGCGTCGGTGTGGGTGCGGATGATGGCGACGGGCTTGCCGGACTGCACCAGCAGCGTCTCATCCGCCTCCAGATCCTTCAAACCCGCAACGATGCGGTCGAAATCCTGCCATGTGCGGGCGGCGCGACCGATGCCCCCATAGACCACCAGTTCATGCGGGTTCTCGGCGACATCGGGATGCAGGTTGTTCATCAGCATCCGCATCGCGGCCTCGCCCCCCCAGGTCTTGGCGGTTTTCTCGGGGCCGGTGGGCGGGAAGATGTCACGCTGGTTGTGGCGCGGATCGGTCATGGCGGGCCTCTTTCGGTCAGAGCGAGAGCTGGGCAGCGCCAGTCAGGGCGCCGGTGCGGATCAGGGTGCTTGCGGCCTGAATGTCAGGGGCAAGGGCGCGGTCTTCTTTCAGCGTGGCCACGTCGGCGCGCAGGCGGGTCATAACCCGTTGCAGGGCCGGGCTGGTTTTCAGCGGCGCGCGGAAGTCGATGCCTTGGGCCGCTGTCATCGCCTCGACCCCCAGAATGACGTTGAGGTTCGCGTTCATCCGCAACAGGCGGCGGGCGGCATGGGCGGCCATCGAGACGTGATCCTCTTGATTGGCCGAGGTGGGGGTCGAGTCGGTCGAGCAGGGGGTGGCGAGGTGTTTGTTCTCGCTCATCAAGGCGGCGGTGGTGACCTCGGCGATCATCAGGCCCGAGTTCAGGCCGGGATCGGGGGTCAGGAAGGGCGGCAGATCGTGCGACAGGGTGGGGTCGACCATCAGCGCGATGCGGCGCTGCGCGATCGAGCCAATTTCTGAGAGGGCAAGGGCGATCTGGTCGGCGGCGAAGGCCACATATTCGGCGTGGAAATTGCCGCCCGAGACAATCTCGCCGGTTTCGACCAGCACCAGCGGGTTGTCGGTGACGGCGTTGGCCTCGATCTCTAGCGTATTTGCAGCCTGGCGGAGGAGGTCGAGGGCCGCGCCCATGACCTGTGGCTGGCCGCGGATGCAGGAGGTGCAGTAGGGGCCTTGGACGCGGGTGTCGCCCTCACGGTGGCTTTCGCGGATTTCGGAGCCGTCGAGAAGCGCCGTTTGCGCGGTGGCAAAGGCGATCTGGCCGGGATGGCCGCGAAAGCTATGGATGGCGGGATTCAGGGGCGCGGTCGAGCCCATGATGGCGTCGGTCGAAAGCGCGCCGGTAACGGTGGCGGCGCTCAGGTTGTCCCATGCGCCCCAGAGGCCCACGAGCGCGGCGGCGGTAGAAAACTGGGTGCCGTTGATCAGGGCAAGGCCCTCTTTCGGGCCAAGGGTGACGGGGGTAAGGCCGGCGCGGGTCATGGCTTCGCCCCCCGGCAGGGATTCGCCGTTGAATATGGCCTCGCCCGCGCCGATCATCACGGCGGCCATATGGGCCAGCGGGGCCAGATCGCCCGAAGCGCCGACCGAGCCCTGCGACGGGATCACCGGGGTCACGCCCGCGTTCAGCATATCCTCGATCAGCTTGACCGTGGCCCATTGGGTGCCACTGGCGCCGCGCCCCAGCGAAAGGAGTTTCAGCGCCATCATCAGCCGGGTGGTGGGGATGTCGAGCGGATCACCCACGCCGCAGCAATGCGACAGGATCAGGTTGCGTTGTAGGGTGGCGGTGTCCTTGGACGGAATGCGGACCGAGGCCAGTTTGCCAAAGCCGGTGTTGACGCCATAGATCGCGGCCTCGCCCTTGGCGGCACGCTCGACAAGTGCGGCGGCGGCGTCAATGGCGGGGCGGGCAGCGGGGGCCAGCGCCACGGGCGCGCCGTCCGACCACAATGCCCGCAGGGTGGCAAGGCTGGTCTGGCCGGGAACAAGAAGATGGGAGGTCATGGCTCACCTTGGTAAATGCGGCGGTAAAGCGGATTAAAGCCGATGCGGTACGAGAGCTCGGCCGGGTGTTCGACGTTCCAGATCGCCAGATCGGCGCGCATTCCGGGGGCGATGGTGCCGCAATCGGTCAGCCCAAGGGCGCGGGCGGCGTGCTGGGTCGCGCCGCGCAGCGCCTCTTCCGGTGTCAGGCGAAAGAGCGTGCAGGCCATGTTCAGCGTCAAAAGCAGCGAGTTCAGGGGCGAGGTGCCGGGGTTCAGATCGGTCGCCACCGCCATCGGCACGCCATGGGCGCGGAAGGCTGCTATTGGCGGCAGTTGCGTTTCCCGCAGGGTATAGAACGCCCCCGGCAGCAGCACGGCCACGGTGCCCGATTGCCCCATGGCCCGGGCATCCGCCTCATCGGCATATTCGACATGATCGGCGGACAGCGCCTTGTATCGGCAGGCAAGCTGCGTGCCGCCAAGATGCGAAAGTTGCTCGGCATGCAGTTTGACAGGCAGGTTCAGCGCCTTGGCCGCCTCAAAAACCCGCGCCATCTGGTCTGGCGAAAAGGCGATACCTTCGCAAAAACCATCGACCTGATCGACCAGCCCCTCGGCATGGGCGGCGCGCAAGGCGGGCAGGCAAACTTCGGTCAGATAATCATCGGCGCGGCCCTTGTATTCGGGCGGCACGGCATGGGCGCCAAGATAGGTGGTGATGATCCGCACCGGGCGCAGGGCCGCCAGATGGCGGGCCGCGCGCAGCATGGTTAGTTCCGCCTGAACGGTCAGCCCGTAGCCGGATTTGATTTCGACCGTGCCCACACCTTCGGCCAAGAGCGCATCAAGCCGGGGCAGGGCGGAGGCAACAAGCCCCTCGACACTTGCGGCCCGGGTGGCGGTGACCGTGGACAGGATGCCGCCACCGGCGCGGGCGATCTCTTCATAACTCGCGCCCTTCAGACGCATTTCAAATTCCACGGCGCGGTTGCCGCCATGCACCAGATGCGTGTGGCAGTCGATCAGCGCCGGGGTGATCAGCCGCCCGCCAAGGTCTTGCGTGTCATGGCCCGGGGCCGCAGGCATCTGGTCGCGCGGGCCGACCCAGTCGATGTGCCCGCCCGACAGGATCATCGCCCCGTCCGCGATCAGGCCATAGGGCGTGCCCGCTTGCAGGGTTGCGATATTTGCGCCGGTCAGAATCATGCTTCGCCCTTGCCTTTCTCGGTCGCTTCAGCAATATGTGCATACATATTAGCGGGTCAAGAGCGGAAAATGACAACACTCTGGGCGGAATGGGCGCTGCTGCCGACAGGCTGGGCGCGGGATGTGGCGGTGGAACTGGTGGACGGGCGCGTGAGCCGCGTGACGCCAGACAGTGACCCGGTGGGGGAGCGGGTCGGTATTTTGCTGCCTGCGCCCGCGAACGCGCACAGTCACGCCTTCCAGCGCGCGATGGCCGGGCTGACCGAGCGGCGCGGTCCGAACCCGAATGACAGTTTCTGGACATGGCGGCAGTTGATGTTCCGCTTTCTGGACCGGCTCGACCCGGGTCAGAGTGGGGCGATTGCCGCCGTTGTGCCGGAGGGGATGCCGGGGGGGGGCCATG
>CALLZQ010000147.1 GCA_937858255.1 uncultured Tabrizicola sp. | reverse complement strand
CGGCGTGACAGGCCGGTACTCTAACCGACTGAGCTACAACCGCGCTGGTCTTCGTGGGGCGTCTGATAGACAAGGCAGCGGGCGGCGTCAAGCGGTCGATTGCGGTTTTTTCGCACCTAGCGTTCGGGCGCCGGAACGAAGTCAGCATCATCCCCCGGCGGCAGGCGAAAGCGGCCATGCGCCCAGTCGCCGGCGCGCCAGGCCTCGCGCGCCGCATCGATCCTTTCGCGCGAAGAGGCCACGAAATTCCACCAGATATGGCGCGGCCCCTCCATCGTCGCGCCACCGAGCAGCATCACCCGCGCGCCCGCATCCCCCGCGCGCAACGAGATGCGGTCGCCGGGGCGGAACACCAGCATCCGCCCGGGGCCAAAGACCTCACCCGCCACAATCACCTCACCCGCCAGCACATAGGCGCCGCGATCCTCTTGATTGTCGGGCAAGGGAATCGCCGCCCCGGCCTCTAGCACCGCATCGGCGTAGAACACCTCAAACCCCAAGGGCACCGGCGCCCGCGCGCCCCAGGCCTCGCCCAGGATAAGGCGCACCCGCTTGCCCTCGCCTTCCAACGCGGGCAGCGCCTCGGCGGGCGCGTGGTAGAAACCGGCAGGATCATCCTCTTGCGCAAGTGGCAGCGCCAACCACGTTTGCAGGCCAAACAGGTCATGCGGGCCGTCTCGCAGGGTGCCGTCCTGCCGCTCGGAATGGGTGATCCCCTGCCCCGCCAGCATCCAGTTCACCGCCCCCGGGGTGATCCACTGATCGCTGCCGACCGAGTCGCGGTGATGCAGCCGCCCGCGCATCAGGTAAGTGACCGTGCCCAGCCCGATATGGGGATGCGGGCGCACGTCGATGCCCTGCCCGGTCAAAAATTCTGCCGGTCCCATCTGGTCGAAAAAGATAAAGGGACCGACCATCTGCCGCCGTGCCGAGGGCAAGGCGCGCCGCACCTCAAACCCGCCGATGTCGCGGGCACGCGGGACGATCACCGTCTCGATCGCGTCCACCGCGTCGCCGATGGGGATAGCGGGGTCAAGCGCGGGGTTCCAGCTCATCGCGGCCTCCTGTCATGCGTCCCCCCTAAGATAGCACGTCCCGCAGGCGGGGCATCGCCCAGGGGCGCGCGGGATCTGTGCAGGGATGCAGAGGCGAGCCTTGCCGGGCCGCGCGCTACCCCAACAGATCGTCCAGAACCGCACGGAACAGCGCCACCCCGGGCGCGATCAGCACATCGGGGAAATCATAGCGCTGGTCATGCAGCGCCGGATGATCCTCTCCCGCGCCCAACAGCAGCATCGCCGCCCGCGCCCCCGCGCTGCCAAAGCGCCCGAAATCCTCGGACGCGAGCATCGGCGCGCCGGGCGCCACCGGCAGGCCCGTGGCCGCACAGGCCGCCCTGAGGCGCGCCACTGCCGCCGGATCATTGGTGCAGGCGGCGAAATCGTCATGCCAGGACCACTGGGCCGCCAGGCCCTGCGCGGCGGCCTCAGCCTCGATCAGGCCAAGGGCCGCGCGGCGCAGCGCATCCATCCCGGCATCGGTCAGGCTGCGCAGGGTCAGGAAGACCTCGGCCTCGCCCGGGGCGATGCCGAAACTCGGGGCACCCAGCCGCAGATGGGTCAGCGTCACCCGGGCAAAGCCCGCGCCGGGCACGGGCGAGGCCCCCTCTTGCGACAGCGCCAGAATCTGCGGGATCAGCGCCGCGAGGGCGGGCCAGGGCGACAGCCCGGTTTCCGGCGTCGCCGCATGGGCTGTGCGCCCGCGCAGCCGCAATTGCAACCCCACCGAGGCGCAATTGGCCGGCCCCTCGGCGATCCGCGCCGCCCCCAGCGGCAGGCCCGGCATATTGTGCAGCGCAAAGGCCCAGTCGGGGCGCAGGGGCGCAAAGCCCGGATCGGTCAGCACCGCCGCTGCCCCCGCCCCTGTCTCTTCCGCCGGCTGGAACATCAGGACCGCACGCCCCGCCGCCGGGCGCCGCCCGGCCAGCGATTGCGCCACCCCCATCAGGATCGCCATATGCCCGTCATGGCCGCAAAGATGCGCGATGCCGGGCCGGGTGCTGGCATGATCTACCCCGCCGGCCTCTTGGATCGGCAGCGCGTCGAGTTCACAGCGCAGCATCACTGTCGGCCCCGGCGCCGCCCCGGCAAAGACCGCCGCAACCCCATGTCCGCCCAGGCCCGTCACCACCTGATCGGCGCCAAGCGTCCGCAGCGCCCCCGCCACCTCTGCCGCCGTCTCCCCC
>CALLZQ010000146.1 GCA_937858255.1 uncultured Tabrizicola sp. | reverse complement strand
TCCGGCGGTCCGCCGGTCAAGGCGCCCAGCCGCAAGGGCTTTGGCACCACGATCATCCAGCACAGCGTGCCCTTCGAGTTGAAGGGGACGGCGGATGTCGACTTCAAGGTGACGGGGCTTGAGGCGCGCTTCCTGCTGCCCGCCACCCATGTCGCCCGGGTCGAGACGGCCAGCCGGAAGGACGAACAGCGCCCGGCACAAGAGGCCTCTTCCAGCTTCCGACTGAAGGGGCCGCTGCTGATCGTCGAGGACAATCTGATCATTGCCATGGATGGGGCGGATATGCTGGCGGCGCTGGGGGCCGCGCCGGTCTATACGGCCAGCAATACCCGCGAGGCGATCCGCCTGATCGAGACGCATCCGCTGGCGGTCGCAATCCTTGATGTCAATCTGGGGGATGAGAATTCGCTGCCTGCCGCACAGGCCTGTCTTGATCGGGGCATTCCGATCATCTTTGCCACCGGCTATGGTGCCGAGGGCAGTGTGATGGCGGCCTTTCCAAAGACGGTGATCGTCCGCAAACCCTATACGATCGAGCAGATCCAGGCCGCGCTGGAGCAGGTGCTGGGGATCAGCGGCGCCGGCCCGGATCAGCCCGCTGCCGGCGGGGCGTGACGGCCTGCCCGGAACCGTTTATTCCCGCTGATCCAAGGCGGCGATCTCTGCCAGCGTCACCGGCTTGATCGGAAAGCGGATGCGATAGCTGCCGGTTTCAGCCATTGTCCGCCCGGTTTCCGCCGCCAACAGGGCGCTGACCGTCGCCGCGCAATAGCGGCCCTGACAGGGGCCCATGCCGGCGCGTGAAAAGGCCTTGGTCTGGTTCGGGCCAAGGCAGCCCAGGGCTGCATGGCGGCGAAGCGTGCCGGCCCGCAGCTCTTCGCAGCGGCAGATGATGGTGTCATCATCGGGGCAGAGCGCCCCTGCAAAGGGCGGATAGGCCCGGTCAAGAAAGGCCCGCGCAGCGGTCTCGATCCGGGCCGACAGGCGCAGCGGTCGCGCCGCGAGATCGCGGTCCCCCTCGCGCAGCGCGCCCAGATCACGGGCGATTTCCAGCGCCGCCAGCCGCCCCGACAGGGCGGCCGCCCGGGCGCCGATGATGCCCCCGCCATCGCCGGCGACAAAGATCGAGGGGTGGGAACTGCGCCCCCAGCGGTCGAGGCGCGGCAGAAAGGCGGCCTGCCGGGCCGACCAGTCATGGGTCAGATCCAGCGCCCGGCCGATCTGGGTGTTCGGCACCACCCCGTGATGCAGGAACACGGTCCCCGCAGCAATCTGCCGGTCTTGCCCCCGCACACGGAAATGCAGCGCCTCGGCATGCGCGCCCCCCGCGATCCGCAGCGCCTCGGCGCCGGTAAAGCGGGGCACGCCGGCGTGGCGCAACTGTGCCAGCAGGGCCGCACCCTTGGCCATCATCGCCGCCCCAAGCGCCGCGCCCCCCAGATGACGCATCGCGGCAGCCAGATCGCGGCGGCCTTGGGTCTCCACCAGCGCGACAGGCGGCGTGCCGGCCCGCACCATATGCACCGCCAATAGATAGAGCAGCGGCCCGCTGCCGGCCAGCACGGCCCGTTCCGCGACCAGCCCCGAGGCCTTGAGCAGAATTTGCCCCGCGCCGGCGGTCATCACCCCCGGCAGCGTCCAGCCGGGGATCGGCATCGGCCTCTCGATCGCGCCGGTCGCGATCAGCAGCCGCTTGCCCCGCGCCTGCGCGGCGTAACCCGCCCGGCTGTAGGCCACCACCGGCCCGGGATCGACACGCCAGACGGTCGCGCCCGCCAGATGGGTCAGGCCATCGGCGCCCAGCCCGGCAATCAGCGGGGCACCATGGGTGTAATCCCGGCCCAGAATATCGCGCCTTGTGGCATCGGACCGGCCCAGATCGCGGTAGATCTGCCCCCCCGGTCGGGGCTGTTCGTCGAGGAGCAGCACCGAAAGGCCGCGCCCCGCAGCCTCGGCTGCCGCGGCCATGCCGGCGGGGCCGGCACCGATGACAATCAGATCGGCCTCAGTCATTCATCACCCCGGTTCCGGGGCGGTGCAGGGCCATCCCCTCGGACACGTCGCACATACAGGCCTGCCGCGTCTCTCCTTCGATCACCAGCAGGCAGTCATAACAGGCCCCCATCATGCAAAAAGGCGCACGGGGCGCCGCCGAGACCGGGGTTTGGCGGAACACCGCAACCCCGGCAGCCAAGAGTTCCGCCGCCAGATTGCCGCCGGCCCGCAGCATCAAGGCCTGGCCGTCCAGCGTGACGGCGACGCGCGGCCCCTCGGGGGCGATGTCACGAAAAGCGGGTTTCATGGAACGGCTCCAGATCGGGGGCATCGGCGGCGCCCTCCAGCCAGGCGGGCAGGCGCAGGGCATGGGCGGCGGCAAGGGTGATACCGCTGTGACAGGTCACAAGATAGGCGCCGGGCAGGGCGGCGCTGTGCTGATAGATCGGATAGCCATCGGGCGACATCACCCGCAGCGCGCCCCATGTCCGCACCACGCGGGCGCGGGCCAGATCGGGCAGGATGGTGATCGCCTCGGCGGCGATA
>CALLZQ010000145.1 GCA_937858255.1 uncultured Tabrizicola sp. | reverse complement strand
CGTCGCGCAGTTCCTTGCGGGTCGCCACCATCTCGGTGCGGAACTGTTCGATCGGGACAATGCCTTCGGACTTGAGTCCGGCATTGATGACGACGACGTCGGAACGGATTTCCACAACGGTGCCAAGAACGATCGATCCCGGCTTGAGGTTGGCGATGGATTGGCTCCGCTCGAACATTTCGGCAAAGCTTTCGGTCATCGCGGTTTCGGCTACAGCATTCATTGAGTGATTCCAGTGAAAGACAACGGAGCGACAACCACACGTGATGCCTTGGCAACCACGCGGGGATTGCGATCCACCTGTCAGGGGCATGCGGCTACATGCCATGATTGAAACCGGCACCCACCATGGGCACCGGACCGTTTCCCTCTTGCACGCAATCAGGCGGGACGAACCACCGAAAGCACCGCAGCAACAACGCCAGCAACCGGAATACCGGTGGTATCGATGGTCAGGGCGTCCCGTGCTGGGCGGAGAGGAGCGACTTTTCTCGCTGCATCCCGCTCGTCGCGCGCCTGGATCTCGCGCAAAAGGGCGGCAAGGGTAACATTCAACCCCTTATCCTTCAACTGCTTATAGCGCCTTTTCGCCCTTTCCTCGGCGCTTGCGGTAAGGAATACCTTGAAGGCCGCGTCCGGGAATATGACCGTACCCATGTCGCGCCCGTCCGCCACCAGCCCAGGCGTGCGCCGGAAGCCTCGTTGCTTGTCCAGCAAGGCCGCCCGCACACCGGGAATTGCGGCAATGGCCGAGGCCGCCGCAGCGGCCGTTTCCGTGCGCAATTCGTCGGTGGCATCGTGGCTGTTGACGATGACCCGGGTTTCGCCGCCGTCCCCCGGATCGCGGAAGCGGATCTTGGTGGTTTCGGCACAGCGGGTGACCGCCGCCGCATCCGAGAGGTCCAGACCGGCGGCACCCGCCGCACGGTCGAGCGCGGGGTCGAGGCGCTGCGCGAGATGGCCGAGGTGGCGAATGCCTATACCCGCACGCGGATTCCCGCCTCGGAACTGGTGATCGGGATGCAATGCGGCGGCTCGGACGGCTATTCGGGCATCACCGCCAATCCGGCGCTGGGGGTGGCCTCGGACCTGTTGGTGGCCCATGGCGGCACGACCATCCTGTCGGAAACCACCGAGGTTTACGGGGCAGAGCATCTGCTGACCCGCCGCGCCGTCTCGGCCGAGGTCGGGCAAAAGCTGGTAGATCGCATCCGCTGGTGGGAGGATTACTGCGCCCGCAACAAGGGTGAGATGAACAACAACCCCAGCCCCGGCAACAAGCGCGGCGGCCTGACCACGATCCTTGAAAAATCGCTGGGCGCGGTGGCCAAGGGCGGTACGGCGCCGATGCAGGATGTCTATCTTTTCGCGGAACAGATCACCAAAAAGGGCTTTGTTTTCATGGACAGCCCCGGCTACGACCCCTGCTCGGTCACCGGCCAGATCGCCTCGGGCGCCAATCTGATCGTCTTTACCACGGGGCGCGGCTCGGTCTCGGGTTACAAGCCGGTGCCCTGCATCAAGGTCGCCACCAATTCCGAGATGTATCGCCATATGACCGAGGATATGGATCTGAACACCGGCGATATCATTGACGAGGGCATCAGCCTTGCCGACAAGGGGCGGGAACTCTTTGAATTGTTCCTGCGGGTGGCCAGCGGTCAGGCGACGAAATCCGAAGAGCTTGGCTTTGGCGGGGCGGAATTCGTGCCATGGCAAATCGGCGCGGTGATGTAAGGGGAATGGCACAGATGGGACGGCTGACGGGCAAGACGGCGCTGGTGACGGCGGCAGGGCAGGGGATCGGACGGGCCGCCGCCCTGGCCATGGCGCGGGAGGGGGCACGGGTGATCGCAACCGACATCAACCCCGCAGCACTGGCGGAATTGACCGCCGCGGGGCTGGAGGCGCGGGCGCTGAACGTACGCGACGGGGCGGCGGTCGCGTCACTGGCGGCTGAGGTGGGGGCGGTGGATATCCTGTTCAACTGCGCGGGTTTCGTTGCCAATGGCACCATCCTTGACTGCTCGGAAGAGGAATGGGACTTTTCCTTCGATCTGAACGTCAAGGCGATGTACCGGATGTGCCGCGCCTTTCTGCCCGCAATGATCGGGGCCGGGGGTGGGTCGATCATCAACATGGCCTCGGTCGCGTCATCGGTGATCGCGGCACCCAACCGTTTTGTCTATGGGGCGACCAAGGCGGCGGTGATCGGGATGACCAAGGCGCTGGCGGCCGACTTCATCACCAAGGGCATCCGCTGCAACGCCATCTGCCCCGGCACCGTCGATACCCCCAGCCTGCAAGACCGGATGCGCGCCAGTGGCGATTATGAGGCCGCGCGGGCGGCCTTCCTCGCCCGTCAGCCCACCGGCAAACTGGCCCGGGCCGAGGATATCGCCGGGCTGATCGTGTTTCTCGCCTCGGATGAGGCCGCCTTTGTCACCGGCACGGCGCAGGTGATCGACGGCGGCTGGAGCAATACCTGAAAGGACCCCTGATGAAACTTCTTCGCCATGGCCCGCGCGGGGCCGAACGCCCCGGCCTGTTGCATGCCGACGGTACGATCCGCGATCTGACCGGCATCGTCCCCGATATCGGCGGCGCGGTCCTGTCGGATGCCGGCCTGTCGGCCGTGCGTGGCATAGAGGCCGATCGCCTGCCCGTCGTCCCGGCGGATACCCGGCTGGGGGCCTGCGTTGCGGGTACGGGCAAGTTCATCTGTATCGGCCTGAACTACGCCGACCACGCGGCGGAAAGCGGCATGGCCGTTCCGCCCGAACCGGTGATCTTCATGAAGGCGACCAGCGCCATCTGCGGGCCGAATGACCCGATCATCATCCCGCGCGGCTCGGAAAAGACCGATTGGGAGGTGGAGTTGGGCGTCATCATCGGCACCCGCGCCAAATATGTCTCTCAATCCGAGGCGATGAACCATGTCGCCGGCTATTGCGTCAGCAATGACGTGTCCGAGCGCGCCTTTCAGACCGAGCGCGCCGGCCAGTGGACCAAGGGCAAGAGCTGCGACAACTTTGGCCAGATCGGCCCGTGGCTGGTCACGCGGGATGAGGTGGCCGATCCGCAGAACCTGTCGATGTGGCTGACCGTGAACGGCCAGACCATGCAGAACGGCTCGACCCGCACAATGGTCTATGGCGTGGCCCATGTCGTCAGCTACCTCTCGCAATTCATGACCCTGCATCCGGGCGATGTAATCTCGACCGGCACCCCGCCCGGTGTGGGCATGGGCATGAAGCCGCCGCGTTACCTGCGCGCGGGTGAGGTGGTCGAACTGGGGATCGAGGGGCTGGGCCAGCAGCGCCAGGATGTGATCGCCGACTGACCATGCGCCTGATCGACACCCACCAGCATCTGATCCTGCGGGCGCATCTCGGCTATGCTTGGGCCCAGACGCTGCCGGCGCTGGCGGGGCCCGATTTCAGCCCGGCAGATTATGCCGGGCTGACAGCGGGGCGCGGGGGCATCGGCACCGTCTTTATGGAGACGGCGGTGGGTGACGCCGGTTACCGCCCCGAGGCGCGCCTTGTGGCCGGGCTGGACGGCCAGAACGGGATGCTGGGCCAGATCGCCTCCTGCCGGCCCGAGGTCGAGGCGGGCTTTGAGGATTGGCTGGATGAGGCGGCGACGCTGGGCACCCTCGGCTTTCGCCGGGTCTTGCATGTGGTGGATGACGGCCTGTCGCAAACCGAGGTTTTTCGCCGCAACCTGCGGCAGATCGGGGCGCGGGGCCTGCCCTTTGACCTCTGCATGTTTGCCCGCCAGCACGATCTGGCCGAGGCCCTGATCCGCGCCTGCCCCGATCAGGTCTTTGTGCTGGACCATTGCGGCAACCCGGATATTGCGGCGGGGGCCTTTGAGCCTTGGGCAGTCAGCCTAAGGCGGTTGGCGGCACTGCCGAACACTTATATCAAATTCTCTGGCATCCCCACCAATTGCGCGCCGGGCGGGGTCAGCCTTGCAACCCTGCGGCCCTATGTCGATCATGTGCTGGCGTGTTTTGGCCCCGCGCGTATGCTCTGGGGCGGGGGCTGGCCGGTGGTGGACCTGCATTCCTGCCTGCCGGACTGGCTCGCCCTAACGCGGGCATTACTGTCCGGGCTTTGCGCCGATGAACAGGCGCGGATTGGTGAGGGGACAGCGCGGGCGGTCTACCGGCTCTGACGGCGATACATCCGAATAGATGTATATCCATCCCTTTTACCTGTGGTTATCGTCGAATGGCGGGTGTTCTGCCCCATCCGCCGCGAGGAATCGCCATGGCCGAAGTCCTGATCTTTGTCGCAGGCGCGCTGTTTTGCCTGTTTCTGCTGGTGGCGCTGCTGGCGCTGTTGCCGGCACCCTCACCGGTGGTGGCGGGTGTCGCTGGGCCTCGGACCCCCCGGGGGCAGAGCCTTAGCCCCCGCCCCAAAACCCAGCCCCCCGCGCGCAAGGGCGCCGACCCCCGCCCGCCGCCGCCGGACCGCACCGCACGTGAGACCTATCGCCATGCCGCCGCGCTGACCCGGGCCGAGGCGGCGCTGCGTGCCATCGCGGGCCTTGCCGAACCGGCCGCCGCCAAGATCGCGGCGCAGGCGTTACGCCGGCTGCAAGACGCGGACGCGCCGCCGAGGGCGCGGTTGTCCTTTGCCCTTTCGCGGCTCGAATTGCTCGCCCTCCGCCCCGAGGCAGAGGCGCGCCGCATCGCCCTTGGCGCGCTGGACGGGCTCTGCTGACCCTTTTCCTTGCCGGCTCGCGCGGCTATGGTCCCCTTCCCGACTGACAATTGGAAGACCAGATGCCCGCCGAATCCGCCGAAATCGCCCGCCGTATCGCCCAGACCATCGCCAGTGAAATCGGGGCCGGCGCCGGTCAGGTCGCGGCGGCGGTCGCGCTGTTGGATGAGGGGGCGACGGTGCCCTTTGTCGCGCGCTACCGCAAAGAGGCGACGGGGGGCCTTGATGACAGCCAGTTGCGCAATCTGGCCGAACGGCTGACCTATCTGCGCGAGATGGAGGCGCGGCGCGCGGCCATCATTGGCTCGATCACCGAACAGGGCAAGCTGACCGACGATCTGGCCGCCAGCATCGCCAAGGCCGATTTCTGGAGCACCGGCTGGCAGGGCATCAAGATCGGCTGGATCGCCTACCTGGTGCTGTTCGTGTTCGTGTTCCAGCCGAGCGTGCTGTTCCGTGGCAACGTATGGACCGGGCTTTGGGAG
>CALLZQ010000144.1 GCA_937858255.1 uncultured Tabrizicola sp. | reverse complement strand
GGCGGTCAGGCGGTTATTGCGCTGGAGCGCATCCAGCAACAGGGCGTCAAAGCGGTCCATTAGCGGCCTTTCGGTTTTCCGGCATCGGGCCGGGGTAATCGGCGGTGACCTTCTGAATTTCAGACGACATTTTCACAAATACGCGGTTTTTCGGCCTTTGGGCGCAAAAACTTTCCGGGAAGCATCGCCGGGCTTCGCCTAATCTGCCGCAAACAGAGGGCGTGAGAGATGACAGAAATTCTGATCAACCCCTATCGCGGCAAAGGGCTGCCCGATCTGGCGATTTTGCCCCGGGCGGGGGCCGAAACGGTGGCGCGGCTTCTGGCGCAATGTCCGGCCCATGCGCCGACGCCCTTGCTGTCGGCGCCGGCGCTGGCCGAACAGGCGGGTGTGGCCGCGCTTTGGGTCAAGGATGAGCGCGGGCGCATGGGGCGGGGCAGCTTCAGGCCAATCGGGGCGGCCTTTGCCATCGCACAGGATGCCGTCGATGCGGTGGCGCGCGCCGGCGGGCCGCTGGAGCAGGCATTGGCCGGGCGGTGCTATGTGACCGCCAGCGCCGGCAATCACGGGCTTTCGGTCGCTGCGGGGGCGCGGCTTTTCGGGGCCGAGGCGGTGATCTACCTTTCCGACCCCGTGCCCGAGGCCTTTGCCCAGCGGTTGCGGGCCAAGGGCGCGCGGGTGATGCGCGAGGGGGCGGTTTACGAAGACAGCATGGCCGCCGCCGAGGCCGCCGCCGCGCGTGAGGGCTGGACGCTGCTGTCCGGCAGTTCCTGGCCGGGCTATGCCGAGATGCCGCTGCGGGTGATGGAGGGTTATGTGCAGATGGCCGCCGAGGCCGCAGGCCAGTTGCAGGCGCAGGCGGGGGCGGTCCCCAGCCATATCCTGCTTCAGGCCGGGGTCGGGGGGCTGGCTGCCGCCGTGGCGGCCCATGCGCGCCTGATCTGGGGGGCGGCGCCGGTGATCGCCGTGGTCGAGCCGGCGGCGGCCCCGGCGCTGATGGAGAGTATCCGTGCCGGCCATGTGGTGACGACAACCGGCCCGGTTTCCGCGATGGGGCGTCTGGACTGCAAGACCCCTTCCGAGATTGCGCTGGCCGGTCTGGCACGCGATGCCGATGTTTTCGTGACCCTGACCGAGGAAGAGGCGGCGCAGGGGGTGGCCCGGCTGGCCGCGCAGGGCCTTGCCACAACGCCTTCGGGCGGGGCAGGGCTGGCGGCGCTCTTGGCGGGGCTGGCGGCAGTGCCGGGCCTGGACGGCACCGCGCGGGTGCTGACCATCCTGTCCGAGGGGCCGGAAGATGTCTGACCGATCGCTGATCTTTCCGGCCGAGGAATACCGCCGCCGCGCCCGCGCCCTGCAACTGCGGATGGCTGAACAGGGGCTGGCGGCGCTGATGCTGACGGCGCCGGCGGATGTGTTTTACCTGACCGGTTTCCTGACCCGGTTCTGGGAAAGCCCGGCCCG
>CALLZQ010000143.1 GCA_937858255.1 uncultured Tabrizicola sp. | reverse complement strand
AGCGGCCTCCTCTTTCGAAGGAATTGCTGACAGGGGTCGAAACCGCACCGCGCTATTTCCTGCCGCCCGGGGACTATGCCAGCCGCGGGGTCACGCTGCGCCTGGGCACGGCCGCAACCCGGATCGACCTGGCCGCAAAGCGGCTGGAACTGGCCGACGGATCATCGCTGGACTGGGACGCGCTGGTGCTGGCCACCGGCGGGCGGGCCCGTCGCGTTCTCGTGCCGGGCGCCAAGCATGTGCGCTACCTGCGGAATTTCGATGACGGCAAGGCGCTACTGGCCGCGATGCGGCCGGGACTGCGGCTGCTTTGCGTGGGCGGAGGGGTCATCGGCCTTGAGGTTGCCGCCTCAATGCACAGCGCGGGGGCAAAGGTCACGGTGGCCGAACTGGCGCCCGAATTGCTGGTCCGCGTCATGCCGGCACCGGAGCGGCAGTTCCTGCGCAACCTGCATGAAGCGGCCGGGGTAAGTTTCCGCTTCGGCGCGGGACTGATTTCTGTCGTGCCGCAGGCCGATGGCACCTATCGCGCCGCGCTGACAGACGGTTCGCTGCAAGAGGTGGACATGGTGATCGCCGGCGTCGGGATGGAGCGCAACACGACCCTGGCCGAAACCGCGGGCATCGAGGTTGCCGGGGGCATCGTCGTCGATCATCTGGGACGGACTTCGGTTGCGGACGTCTATGCCGCGGGCGAGGTGGCCGCCTTTCCCGTGCCGGAAAGTCCCGTGCCGGTGACGATGGAAACCTGGCATCACGCGATCAACCATGGCACGGCCGTGGCCCGGACGATCCTTGGAAAGGGCACAGGCTATCGCGCGCTGACCCGCTGGTGGACCGACCAGCACGGCGCCTCGATCCATGTGGCCGGCAGCCCGGTCGATGCCGTCCAGTGTGCCCTGAGCGGCAGCCGCGAGGCGGGTTCCTATGTCGCGCGCTACACCGATGCGACGGGGCGCGTCGTCATGGCCGTCTGCGTGAACCGCACACGCGACCTGCGCGCCTGCATGCGGGAAATCGAAACCGGCACGGTGCTGATCGATGCCGAGCCGCTGGCCGAGACGGCCGGCTGAAGGAGAAGTCGGGGAAGATGGCAAGGATCGCGATCGCAGGGGCGGGCAACATCGCCTTCACCAACGCCGCCCTTCTGGGGCATTTCGGGCAGGAGGTGGCGATCTGGTCGCCTTCCTCTGCCGGCACGCGCGACTTGGCCCGGGATGGCCGGATCACCGCTTCTGGCTGGCTGAACGGCAGCTTTGCGGCCGGCGTAGCCGAGGATCCCCGCGCTCTTGCGGGTTTTGCCGATGGGATCATGACAGCCGTTCCCGCCTATGCGCAAAAGGCTGTGTTCGACCAGCTTCTGCCGTGGCTGACCGATGACCATCTGGTTGTGGTGTCGGGCGGGCAGATGTCCTTTGCCACGCGCTACATGCTAATGTCCTTGCGATCACGCGGCCTGAAAACCGCTGTCGCAGCCCTGCACAACCCGGTGATGATGGGGCGCAAGGTTTCGAGCAGCGGCGCAGCACTGGTGCCGGTGGCGCGGCAGGTGCGTATCGGCCTTGACCCCGACAGCGATGCCCATGACCAGATCACGCGGCTGACCGGGATATTCGGGGACCGCTTCGTGCTGAGCGATGACATGATTGCGGCCGAGCTGTCGGCAATCGGCGGTGTCGTTCACGCGGCGCTGGCGCTGTGCAATTTGACTCGGATCGAACAGGGCGAGGAATGGTGCGGCTATGGCAACACCACCGAATCCGTCGGCCGCCTGACCGAGACGCTCGATGCCGAACGTGTGGCGGTGGGCGCGGCGCTTGGCTATGCGATTGCCTCGATTGTTGCGCTCTATTCTGATCCTGCAGCGCCGCCCAAGACCATGCAGGAGATCTTTCAGCCGATCACCTATCAGCGCACCTTCCGCAACGGTCCCCGCAAGATCACCACCCGCTATATCGAGGAGGAGATTCCCTACAACCTTGTCTCGATCGAGCTTATCGGCCGGCTGGCGGGTGTGGCCACGCCGGTGATGTCTAAGATCATCGATATCTACGGCATTCTGCGCGGGCAAGATTATCGCAACCGCAATGAGTTTCTGCGCATGGCCGGTCCAGATGCCGATCTGGCGACCTTGCTCGGCCCCTATCGTCGCGCGGGCTGACGGTCCAGCGCAGCCCGTTTGGCACGGTCCCGCATGTCCGTCGTCGAATGATTTGAAACAGTCTACCTGATGTCAGATCGGATGGCAGTGGCTCCTCGGGCTCAGATTATGCTGCCTGACGCTGATGGTTCAAGTGGCGGTTATTGATTGTCTTTTGGTTGGTGCGCCCCCGCCCCGGGGAGAAGGCATCACCGCCCCCGAAGAAGACGCCAGACCCGTCCAGACGTCTGCCG
>CALLZQ010000142.1 GCA_937858255.1 uncultured Tabrizicola sp. | reverse complement strand
CTCCGCCTCGGCATTCAGGTTGATGGTCTTGGCATAGCAGCCACCTTCAAAGTTGAAGATGCCGCGCTCGCTCCAGCCATGTTCGTCATCGCCGATCAGCGTGCGGTCGGGGCTGGCCGAAAGCGTGGTCTTGCCGGTGCCGGAGAGGCCAAAGAAGACCGCCGCATCGACCGGGTTGCCGATGGCATGGTTGGCCGAGCAGTGCATCGCCATCACGCCCTTGCCGGGCAGGATGTAGTTCAGAATGGTAAAGACCGATTTCTTGTTCTCGCCGGCATAGGCGGTATTGCCGATCAGCACGGTCTTTTCGTCAAAGTTCAGCGCGATCACCGTTTCGGTGCGGCAGCCGTGCTTGGCGGGGTCCGCCTTGAACGACGGGCAGTTGATGATCGTCCATTCCGGGTCAAAGCTGTCGAGCTCCGCCCGCTCGGGGCGACGCAGCAGATGGCGGATGAATAGGCCATGCCAAGCCAGTTCGGTCACTACCCGCACATCAAGGCGATGCACCGGGTCGGCGCCGGCATAGAGGTCCTGCACATAGTAGTCGCGGCCCTGCATATGGGCCAGCATGTCGGATTTGAGGCGGGCAAAAGCCTCGGGCGCCATCGGCGCGTTGTTTTCCCACCAGATCGTCTCTTCGACCGCGGCGGTGCGGACCACGAATTTGTCCTTGGGCGAGCGGCCGGTGAATTGGCCGGTGGTGCAAAGAAATGCGCCGCCCTTGCCCAGCCGACCCTCGCCGTTCGACACGGCGGCTTCGACCAGCGCAGGCTCGATATAGTTGTAATAGACGTTGCCCAGTCCCGTGATGCCTTGCGTTTCGAGGGTGCGGTTTGGGTTCACGCGTCCGTTGGTCATCCTGCAAGCTCCCGATGCCGCGCGCTGTTGCGCGGGTGTTGTCGGTCAGAAATCGGCATGCCCCTCAAAGGGATACCGGAGACAGCCCCGGGCCAAGGGGGATGCCTCACCTGCGCTATAACACAAGGTTTGCAAAGCGGAACAGGACGGTTTGGCACAGTTAGCGCAACCAAGTGCAGGTTAGCGCAACCAAATTCGGGCGGGGACCAGATGTGAGGCAAATTAGCCATTCATTGGCATTTTTGTTGCGACATTCGACCCGGTGACAGGCCGATTCGCACTTCGCTGTTGATTCTCGGGCGCGGAAACCGGACAATTGTGGCAAAAAAGTGGGTACGGGCAGCAATAAGGAAACTCACCATGGCAAGGATTGCCCTTGTAGACGACGACAGGAATATCCTGACGTCGGTCTCGATGACTCTCGAGGCCGAGGGGTTCGAGGTCGAAACCTATAATGACGGCCAGTCGGCCTATGACGCCTTTACGCGGCGCATGCCCGATATGGCGGGGGCAGATCAGACACATCCGCGGGACGGCCAGCG
>CALLZQ010000141.1 GCA_937858255.1 uncultured Tabrizicola sp. | reverse complement strand
GCCGAGGATTTGCTCTCGGCGGTCGGGCAGGTGGTGCGGCTGGACAGCGAGGCCCAGATGGATGCTGTCACCGCCGTTTCCGGTTCCGGCCCCGCCTATGTGTTCCATCTGATTGAGGCATTGGCGGCGGCGGGCGAGGCCGAGGGACTGCCCCCCGCCCTTGCGATGCAACTGGCGCGGGCCACCGTCTGCGGCGCCGGGGAACTCGCCTATCGTGCGCCCGAAGAGGCCGCGCAGTTGCGCATCAACGTCACCTCGCCGGGCGGAACCACTGCCGCCGCGCTGGCGGTGCTGATGGATCCCGATGGCGGGCTGCCGCCGCTGATGCGCCGCGCGGGCAAGGCCGCCGCAGACCGGGGCAGGGAACTCGGCAAATGACGATCAGCTACGACGATTTCGCCAAGGTCGATATCCGCGTCGGCCGCATCACCCGCGCCGAGCCTTACCCCGAGGCGCGCAAGCCCGCCTTCAAGCTCTGGGTCGATTTCGGGCCAGAGATTGGCGAGAAACGCTCCAGCGCCCAGATCACCCGCCATTACACGCCCGAGGGGCTGGTGGGCCGTCAGGTGCTGGGGGTCGTGAATTTCCCGCCCCGCCAGATCGGCAAGGTGATGAGTGAGGTGCTGATCCTCGGCCTGCCGGATGATGATGGCGAGGTGGTCTTGCTCGCGCCCGAGCGGGACGTGCCCCTTGGCGGAAGGATGTTCTGATGCGTCTGCTGATTACCCGGCCCTTGCCGGCTCCGGTGATGGCGGCGGCGCGCGCCCGTTTTGACGTGACCGCGCGGGAAAGTACCCTGCCGCTTACTGGCGAAGAGCTGCGCGCCTCGCTCCGCAACTTCGATCTGGTCCTGCCGACCTTGGGCGACCTCTACCGGGCCGAGGTCTTTGCCGATGTGGCCTCCCCCCGCGCGCGGCTTCTGGCGAATTTCGGGGTGGGTTACAATCACATCGACGTCGCGGCAGCCCGGGCTGCGGGGATGGCGGTTACGAATACCCCCGGCGCCGTGACCGATGCCACGGCCGACATCGCGCTGACGCTGATGCTGATGACCGCCCGCCGCGCGGGCGAGGGCGAGCGTCTGGTGCGCAGTGGCAACTGGCAGGGCTGGCATCCGGTGCAGATGCTGGGGATGCACCTGTCGGGCAAGCGGCTGGGGATTATCGGCATGGGCCGCATCGGCAAGGCGATTGCCCGCCGCGCGCAGGCCGGTTTTGGCATGGAGGTGGTGTTCTACAATCGCTCTCCCGTTGCCGATCCGGGTGTTCCGGCGACACAGGCGGGGGCGGGGGGGGGGCTCCGCGGCGCGCGGGCGGGGGGGGGCCGCCCGGGGGGGGGCGC
>CALLZQ010000140.1 GCA_937858255.1 uncultured Tabrizicola sp. | reverse complement strand
CCAAGGCGCTGACTGCCTTCCTCGCCGCGGAAATCGACCGCACCAAGGCCGAGGGCGTGCTGTTCTCACTGCATATGAAGGCCACGATGATGAAGGTCTCGGACCCGATCATCTTTGGCCATGCCGTCCGCGCCTGGCTGGCGCCGGTGTTCGAGAAATTCGGCGACCGCATGGCCGCGCTTGGCGTCAACCCCAACTCGGGCCTTGGCGACCTCTTGGCCCGCGTCAAGGATGATGCCGAGATCATGGCCGCCATGGAGGCTGTCACCGCCACCCGCCCGCCGATGTATATGGTCAACTCGGACAAGGGCATCACCAACCTGCACGTCCCCTCGGATGTGATCATCGACGCCTCGATGCCGGCGCTGATCCGCGCGGGCGGCAAGGGCTGGGGCCCGGACAACAAGGAACATGACTGCGTTTGCGTCATCCCCGACAATTCCTATGCGCCGGTCTATGATGCCACGGTCGAATTCTTCAAGGCCAATGGCAAGCTGAACCCGGCCACCGCCGGCACCGTACAGAACATCGGTCTGATGGCGCAAAAGGCCGAGGAATACGGCAGCCCCCCCACCACATTCGAGATCGCGGCCGATGGCACCGTCAAGATGATCCTTGACGATGGCACCGTCCTGCATGCGCACAAGGTGGAAAAGGGCGACATCTGGCGCTCGGCCTCGGCCCGCAAGGCGCCGATCGAGGACTGGATCAACCTTGCCATCGACCGTCAGCGCCTGACCGGCTATCGCGCGATCTTCTGGCTGGATGCGAACCGCGCCCATGACGCCGAACTGATCAAGATGGTCAAGCCGATCCTTGCCGCCAAGGGCGTTTCGGACAAGTTCGAGATCCTCGCCCCGCGCGAGGCGACCGTGGCCAGCCTTGAGACCATCACCAAGGGCGAAAACACCATCGCCATCACCGGCAACGTGCTGCGCGACTATCTGACCGACCTGTTCCCCATTCTGGAACTGGCGACCAGCGCCAAGATGCTGTCGATCGTCAAGCTGATGCAGGGTGGCGGGCTGTTTGAAACCGGCGCCGGCGGCTCGGCCCCCAAGCACGTGCAGCAGTTGCAGGAAGAAAACCACCTGCGCTGGGACAGCCTTGGCGAATTCTGCGCCCTGGGCGAGAGCTTCCGCTTCCTCGCGGAAACCCGGGGCAATGCCAAGGCCAAGGTGCTGGGCGATGCGGTGGATGCCGCGACCCAAGGGATCCTTGACCATGACCGCAGCCCGGGCCGCAAGGCGGGTGAGCCGGACAACCGCGACAGCCACTACTGGTTTGCCCGCTACTGGGCCGAGGCCCTGGCCGCACAGACCGAGGATGCGGAACTGGCCGCCGAATTCGCGCCCGTTGCCAAGGCACTGGCCGCCGATGAGGCGCAAATTCTGGCCGAGTTGCACGAGGGTCGCGGCAAGCCTGCCGATATCGGTGGCTATTACCATGCCGATCCGGCAAAACTGGCCAAAGTGATGCGCCCCTCGGCGCGCATGAACGCGATCCTGTCGTAATCCGGCAGCTTCAGGGGGCGGGCGGCGTGCCAGTCTGGCGCATCCGCCCGCCCCTTTTCGTTTTTCCACGCACCGCCTGAGGAGGCCGCGCATGACCAAGATCAAGGTCGCCAATCCCATCGTCGAGATGGACGGCGATGAGATGACCCGGATCATCTGGGACTTCATCAAGAAAAAGCTGATCCTGCCCTATCTGGATGTCGATCTGCTCTATTACGATCTGGGGATCAAAGAGCGCGATCGCACCGAAGATCAGGTGACCATCGACGCGGCGATGAAAACCCGTGAGGTGGGCGTGGCGGTGAAATGCGCCACCATCACCCCCGACGAGGCCCGCGTCGAGGAGTTCGGGCTGAAGAAGATGTGGCGCAGCCCCAACGGCACCATCCGCAACATCCTCGGCGGCGTCATCTTCCGCGAGCCGATCATCTGCAAGAACGTGCCGCGCCTCGTCCCCGGCTGGACCCAGCCGATCGTCGTCGGCCGTCACGCCTTCGGCGACCAGTACAAGGCGACCGACTTCAAGTTCCCCGGCAAGGGCACGCTGTCGATCAAGTTCGTCGGTGAAGACGGCTCGGTGATCGAGAAGGAAGTGTTCAAGGCCCCCGGCGCCGGCGTCGCCATGGCCATGTACAACCTCGACGAATCGATCCGCGACTTCGCCCGCGCCTCGATGATGTACGGCCTGATGCGCAAGTGGCCGGTGTATCTGTCGACCAAGAACACCATCCTCAAGGCCTACGACGGCCGCTTCAAGGACATCTTCGAAGAGGTCTACCAGACCGAGTTCAAGGCGCAGTTCGATGCCGCCGGCATCACCTACGAGCATCGCCTGATCGACGACATGGTCGCCTCGGCGCTGAAGTGGTCGGGCGGCTACGTCTGGGCCTGCAAGAACTACGACGGCGACGTCCAGTCCGACAC
>CALLZQ010000139.1 GCA_937858255.1 uncultured Tabrizicola sp. | reverse complement strand
CGGGGCGCTGATCGATGGCGCGGCGGGGCTGGGCTATACCCTGACCGAGGATCCGGCGCTGCCGCCGCAGATGTTCACCCGGATCGAGGTCGAGGCGCTGGTTCTGGGGCTGGCACAGGTGCGCAGCATGGGCGATCCGGCGCTGACCGGGGCCGCCGAGGCGGCGCTGGCCAAGATTACCGCCACCCTGCCCGAAAGGGTGCAGCGGCAGGCGCTCCATGCCGTCAGCCGCAGCTATTCCTTTGCCCGTCGCAGCCCGGCGCCGGACTGCACCCCCCTGATCCGCGCGGCCTGCTGGGACGAGCAAGAGCTTGAGATCGCCTTTACCGACGTCAAAGGAATACAGAGCCAGCGGATCATCCGCCCGCTGGCCATCGTCTATTTCGACAATGCGCTGGTTTGCCTCGCATGGTGTTGTCTGCGGCAGGATTTCCGCCGCTTTGATCTGGCTCGGATCCGCGCGGCGCGCGTCACGGGGCGCAGTTTCCGCCCCGGGCGGGTGGCACTGCTGCGCGATTACATCGCCATCATCCGGCAGCGCGTGCCCGATCTCGAGGGCTGAGAGCGCTACATCCCCTCACCCGGCGCGCGTTGCGCGCGGCGCCAGCGGATGCATTCGGCAACGGCGGCCTCGGCCAAAGCCGCCCAGTCGGTCAGCGCCGCAGCATCATGCGCGGCGAGGATCATCGAGACCCGGGTTTCCCCCAGATACAGGTCCATCGGCGCCTGCGGATGCGCCGCATTCCAGCCCTCTATCTGCGCCGCACTTGCCCGCAGCGGCCAGGAAAGACAAAGCCGCCAGCCATCTGCCCCCGGCGTGGCCGTGAACTCAACCGACGAAGACCAGAGCCGGGCATGAACCACCCCGCCCTCTCCGGCCTCAACACCGGGAAAGCCCGCTGCCTGCAATGCTGCGATCATGCGACCAGCGCCTCGGCCTTTTTCAGATCGACGCTGACCAGCTGGCTCACCCCCTGCTCGGCCATGGTCACGCCAAACAGCCGGTCCATCCGCGCCATGGTCACGGCATGGTGGGTGATGATCAGGAAGCGCGTCTCGGTGCGCCGGGTCATCTCGTCAAGCAGGTCGCAGAAGCGCGTCACATTGGCATCGTCCAGCGGGGCGTCCACCTCATCCAGCACACAGATCGGCGCCGGATTGGCGAGGAACACCCCAAAGATCAGCGCCAGCGCCGTCAGCGTCTGCTCGCCCCCGGACAACAGGCTGAGCGTCGCCAGCTTCTTGCCCGGCGGCTGACACATGATCTCCACCCCCGCCTCCAGCGGATCGTCGCTCTCGACCAGCACCAGACGCGCCTCGCCACCGCCAAAGAGGTGGGTGAAAAGCGTGGCGAAATTGGCGTTCACCTGTTCAAAGGCCGTCAAAAGCCGTTCGCGCCCCTCTTTGTTCAGCCCGGCGATGCCGGCGCGCAGCTTCTTGATCGCCTCTTCCAGATCGGTCTTTTCCTGCGCCAGCGTCGCATGTTCCTCGCCGACGGTCTTCATATCCTCTTCGGCGCGCAGGTTGACCGCCCCCAAAGCCTCACGCTGGCGCTTCAGGCGCTGCACTTCGATATCGAGGGTCTCGGCATCGGGCATCGCCTCGGGGTCCATGGCCAGCCTGGTCAGCAATTCGGCAGGGCGGCACTCGGCCTCTTCGGCAATGCGGTTGGCGGCCTGGGTCACTGTCTCGCGCGCGGCTTCATTGCGGGCCTCGGCGCGGGCGCGGGCCTCGCGGGCCTCGCCCGAGAGGCGCTCGGCCTCGCGCTCGGCAATCTGCGCCTCGCGCAGCGCGCCTTCGGCGGCGGCCAGCGCATCGGCGGCCTTGCGGCGCCGCACCTCGGCCTCTTCGATGGTGTCGTTCAACTCCTCACGCTTGGCGGCGATTTCTTCCGGGACGGCCCGCGCCTCGTCGAGTTCCTCTTCGGTCTCGGCCCGCCGGTCCGCCAGTTCGCTGCTGCGCTTCTCCGCCGTGTCCAGCCGGTGACGCCAACCCGAAAGTTCCTTGGTCGCCTCTTGCCGGCGGCGGATGCGGGCCTCACCTTCACGCTTGATCTCATCATGCGCTGAACGGCGGGTCAGCATGGCCAGACGTGCCGCCTCGACCACCTCCTTGGCGGCCTCAACCTTATCGCGGGCTGCGGCGAGATCGGGCAGTTCGGCCAAAGCCGCCTCGGCCTCGGCCAGCCGCAGGCGCGCCGACATCGCCTCTTCCTCAAACCGCGCGACCGCAAGGCGGGCCGATTCCAGCTTGCCCCTGGCAATCGAGACCTCGCCCCCGGCCCGGCTGGCGGCGATTGGCCGGGAGGTGGATGTGCCGGTGGCGGAT
>CALLZQ010000138.1 GCA_937858255.1 uncultured Tabrizicola sp. | reverse complement strand
GCCCGCGCCTCATCCAGATCGGCGCCCGCCGAAAACACTTTGCCCGCCCCGGTCAGGATCAGCGCGCGGATCTCTCCCGCCCCGGCGATCGCGGCATCAAGGTCGGCCAGCATCGCGGCGGTCAGCGAATTGGCCTTGTCCTGCCGGTCGAGCGTCAGGGTCAGAAGGCCGTTCTCCAGTGCAGCGTGGATCATGCGATCACCCCGATGGCGCGGCGGATGCCCTCGTCGCGCAGGCTGACCTCGCGCCCCAACCAGTCATCGCCCCCGGGCCCGCACATCCACAAGAGACAACGCGCCGGCCATTCCGGCGGAATATGCACGGCGGGGTCAAGCTGGCTGACCGGGTTGATGCCGCTGGCCTTGATCTTGACCTGCATCTCGGTCGCCACTGTGCCCGGTGACATGCCCATCACCCGCAGCCCGTTCGCGGCCTCTTCCAGATGGGCCGAGCGGGTCAGCATCGCCGCCCCGGCCTTGGCGGCGCAATAGGCGCTCCATCCTTCATAGGGGTTATGTGCCGCGCCCGAACTGACGGTGATGATGGTGCCGCCGCCCTGTGCCCGCATGGCGGGGATCGCGGCATGTATCCCGTGCATCACGCCCTTGAGATTGATGTCCACCGCGCGGCCCCAAGCGGCAGGATCGGCATCGGCCAGCCGGGCAATCGGCTCGACCACACCGGCATTGTTGATCAGCGCATCGAGGCGCCCCCAGCGCGCCAGCACGGTTTGCAGCGCCGCCTGAACGCTGGTGTAGTCGGAAACATCACAGCGCAGCGCCATGGCGGCCTCGCCGATGGTCTCGCTCAGACGCGCGATGTCGGTCTCGCTGCGGGCCATCAGGGCCACACGCCACCCGGCCTCGGCGAAAACGCGGGCGGTTGCCGCGCCAATACCCCGGCTTGCCCCGGTGATGGCCACCACTTTTGCTGTCATGCGTCCTGCTCTCCTCGTCTTGCTCTGCTGCCACTGCCGGGCAATGCCCTTGACCCGGCCAGATGGCGGGCCGAGGATGCGACAAAACGCAGGTGACGGGAAGGGTACAGGATGAAGCGCTTTGGAACAGCGGCGGCGGCGCTGATGACGCTCTGTTCGGCCAATGCGGTTGCGGCAGATGTCACTCCCGAGGAAGTCTGGCAAAACTGGCAGAAAACCATGGCCACTGCGGGTCAGGCGCTGATGGCCGACAGCCTGACGCGCGAGGGCGATACATTGGTGGCCAAGGGCGTGAAAACCTCGCTTGATGTGGGAGAGGGGGCAAGGATGACGGGCGCCGTCGCCGAGATGCGGCTGCGCGATCTGGGGGATGGCACCGTCGAGATCACCGCTTCGGATCTGTATGACCTGCGCCTCAGCGCGCCGAATACGGCGGGCGAACCGGAAGGGGGGCGGGGGGTGGTTGGCCCACCCGGCGCGGGCGGCGCGGGCCGGCGGGGGGCGGGGGGGGGGGCCCAA
>CALLZQ010000137.1 GCA_937858255.1 uncultured Tabrizicola sp. | reverse complement strand
GGGCCAAGGGCGCCGGTCAGGCTGGCGGCATCGCTGCCGGCAAGGGCGGCGAACCAGTTCAGCGCATCGGTGCAGGCAAGGATCACGCCCATCTGGTGCCAGGTGTTCGGCAGGGCATGGCAGAAGGTATGCACCGCCGTTTCGGCATCGGGCTGATAGCCGTCATTGGCGGCGAACAGCACCCCCGAGGTGCCGAGCGAGACAAAAGCCTCACCCGCGCGGACGACGCCGACGCCAACGCCGGAGGCGGCGTTGTCACCGCCCCCGCCGGCGACGATCACCGATTTCGGCAGGCCCCAGCGGCTCGCCAACTCGGCGCGCATGGTGCCCGAGGCTTCGGACCCTTCGACAAGGCGGGGCATATGGCTGCGGTCGAGGCCGGTGGCCGACAGCAGGTCATCGGACCAATCGCGTGCGCCGGTGTTCAGCCAGCTTGTCCCGGCGGCATCCGACATTTCGCCGACATGCTCGCCCGTCAGCCAGAGGCGCAAATAGTCCTTGGGCAACAGCACCTTGGCCACGCGCTCGCGGACCTCTGGCTCATGCCGGGCGATCCAGAGCAGTTTCGGGGCGGTAAAGCCGGGAAACACGATATTGCCGGTCAGGCGACGGAACATCGGGTCGCCGTCCAGCTCGGCCGCCTCTTCATGGCTGCGGGTGTCGTTCCACAGAATGCAAGGGCGCAGCACCTGATCGCGGTTGTCGAGCAAGGTCGCGCCATGCATATGGCCCGACAGGCCGATGGCGCGCACCTCACCCAGCCCCTGCGTTGCCAGCCGGTCGAATACGGTTTCAGCGGCGGCGATCCAATCCGCCGGCGCCTGCTCGCTGTGCCCCTCGGCGGGGGGCGGCACGGTCAGGGGGGCAGTGGCCTCGGCCACCACCGCCTGATCCTCTGTCATAAGCACCCCTTTGAGGCCAGAGGTGCCCAGATCGAGACCGATATACATCAGTAGGCCTGCGGCGGTTTCTTGCCGGCGATGATCATCCCGAGAATGTCGTCATCGGTCACTTCGTTGACGTTGACGCAGCCGACGCGCTGGCCGTTCTTCATCACCACCGCACGGTCGCAGAGATCCATCACGGCATGGATGTCATGTTCGATCAGGAAGATGCCGAGGCCCTGTGCCTTCAACTCCTGGATCAGTTCGGCCACCATCTGCGTCTCATGCGGACCCAGCGCGGCGGTCGGTTCATCCATGATCAGGATCTTGGCGTTGAAATACACCGCACGGGCGATGGCGACCGACTGGCGCTGACCGCCCGACAGGGCCGAAACCGGCACGTTGAACTTGCGGAAGTTCGGGTTGAGGCGGCCCATGATCTTGCGGGTCTCTGCCTCCATCCGGGTATCATCCAGAAAGCCCGAGGATGACACCAGTTCGCGCCCCAGAAACAGGTTCGAGGCGGCATCGAGGTTATCGGCCAGCGCGAGTGTCTGGTAGATCGTCTCGATATTGTACTTGCGCGCATCGCGGGGGCTGTCGATCTCGACCTTCTCGCCGTTGATCAGGATCTCGCCCGCATCCTTGTGATAGGCACCGGAGAGGCATTTGATCAGCGTCGATTTACCGGCCCCGTTGTGGCCCAAGAGACCGACGACCTCACCCGGATAGAGATCGACCGTGACGTGATCGACGGCCTTGATACCACCGAAGGCAATGGAGATGTCGCGCATCTCGACCAGCGGCGTGCCTTTGTTCGGATTCCCAGTCATGACACTCCCCCCTTATTTGCGGCGGCTGTTGTAGACATTGTCGAGATAGACGGCGAAGACGAGGACCAGGCCGACGACGATCCGCTGGATCGAGGCGTCAAAGCCGATCAGCACCATGCCGGATTGCAGGCTCTGCATCACCAGCGCGCCGAGGATGGCGCCATAGATGGTGCCAAGGCCACCCGCCAGCGAGGTGCCGCCGATGACGGCTGCGGCGATGACGTAGAGTTCGTCCAATGTGCCGAGCGCGTTGGTGGCCGAGTTCAGGCGGGCCGAGGCGATGACGGCGGCAAGGCCGGTCAGCGCGCCCATCAGGGCAAAGATCTTGGTGGTCATCGCCTTGGTGTTGATGCCGGCGAGAGAGGCCGCCTCGGGGTTGCCGCCAATGGCAAAGACATAGCGGCCAAAGCGGGTGCGGGTCATCAGCACGGTCATCACGATGCCGACGCCGATCAGGATCAGCACGGGGATGGCAAAGCCATGGCTGATGAACAGGGTCTCGGGATCGACGGTCAGGCCCTGATCCTTGACATAGGCTTTTACAATGCCGATGGGCCAGGGATAGGCGTTGACCAGCAGCACCGCACCGATCACCGCGCCGCAGCCGATGGCGCCAAGGAATACCTCGGCCCAGAGCGGGCGCAGCGGGAAGTCGTGTTTGCGGCGCTGGGCACGGCCATTGACCAAAAGGAAGATGATGCCGGCACAGGCCAGAAGGCCGACGATCCAGCTACCGGTCGCGCCGATGGCGCCGTAGGGGCCGCCGCCCAAGAGCGCAAAGGTGGAATCGACCGGCGAGATCGTCTTGCCGTTATTGGCAAGGAAGGCCATGCCGCGCCACACCATCAGCCCGCCCAGCGTCACGATGAATGAGGGGATTTTGCGATAGGCGATCAGCCAGCCGTGGAAGGCGCCGATCAGTCCCCCGAGGGCGATGCCGAACAGGGTGGTGACAATCCAGATCGACCAATGGCCGATGCCGACGATATCGGGCAGCACCTCGACCTGAAGGATGCCCATCGCCATCCCGGTCACGCCCACGACCGAGCCCACGGAAAGGTCGATGTTGCGCGTCACGATGACCAGCACCATGCCGGTGGCCATGATCCCGATGCTGGCGGTCTGTACCGACAGGTTCCACAGGTTGCGCGGCGTCAGGAACGCCCCGCCATTGTTGAAGATCGCGCCATAGACATGAAATCCGACCCAGATCAGCAAGAGGGCGCCCAGCATGCCGAGCAGCCGGGTGTCGATCTCGGTCGCCTTGAGCAGCCGCGCGAGCGGATTGCCCGAAGGCTTGGGCGCAGGGGTGGACAGATGTGAGGGGGTATCGGTCATCTTCTCATCCAGTGCTGAGGGAAGACAGCGGCAGGCAATGCAAAAAAGCTGGGCCGAGGTCGGGCCAGTGAAAGGCGGCGTCAGCGGCCGGTCAGCATGCGCGTGTCAGGAAAAGAGGAGCGGCGCCGGAATGGGTCCGGCGCCGCGAAAGCAGGGCTTATTCGCAGCCCACAACGCCAGCCATGGCGCCTTCGCAAGCCTGCTCTTTCGAGATGTGGCCCGCGTCGATGGCGACGTTCAGGTTGTCTTTGGTCAGCGGGGTCGGCGCCAGCAGGATCGCGTTCATTTCGATGCCCTTCTCGCCACCCGAGAACTTGGTCGCGCCAGCGATCGAGTCGAGTGCGGCCCCGTCAGCCAGAGCCGAGGCGATTTCGCCAGCGGCCTTGCCGAGCTGACGCGCGTCTTTCCAGACCGAAACCGTCTGGGTGCCACGGGCCACGCGGTTGATCGCGGCAAGGTCACCGTCCTGGCCACCGACCGGAACCACCAGACCCTGAGCGGCCAGCGCGGCGACAACACCGCCGGCCATCCCGTCGTTTTCAGCCAGAACGGCGTCGACGGCGTTGTTGTTGGCGGTCAGGATCTGCTCCATGTTCTTCTGGGCATTTTCCGGCTTCCAGCCATCCGAGAAGGCTTCGCCGACGATCTTAATCTTGCCAGCGTCAACATCGGCGCCGATCACTTCCATCATGCCTTGCAGCAGGAAGGCAGCGTTCGGGTCACCGGGGTCGCCCTTGATGATGGCATAGTTGCCCTCGGGCTTCACGCCACGGACGGTTTCGGCGATGATGCGGCCAACGCCAACGTTGTCGAAGGTCAGATAGAAGGTGCGGTCATCTTCGATCAGGCGGTCATAGCCGACGACCGGAATGCCTTCGGCAGCGGCTTTTTCGATCGCCGGCCCGATGGCGTCCTTGTCCCAGGCGTTGACGATCAGGGCATCGACGCCCTGGGCGATCAGCGCCTCGATGTCGGTCAGCTGCTTGGCCGAGGACGATTCCGCGTCAGCCGAGACATATTCGTTGCCGGCGGCTTCCAGCGCGGCCTTCACTGCGGCTTCGTCGATCTTCCAGCGCTCTTCCTGAAAGCTGCCCCAGGAAACACCGATCTTCTTGCCTTCGGCCATTGCGGCCGAGGAGAAGCCAGCCGCGGCGATCACGGCGAGCACGATTGCGTTACGCATATGTATCCTCCCTATGGATGCGGTCTGCGTAGACCGGTCCGGCGGATTCGCCGGCACGGGCGAAAAATTGCCCTGAATAAATTCAGTTGTTAAAATAAAAATAATCCGCAAACCTGTGGATGGAGAGAAATCGAGCATAAACATGCTGCCATGCAGCAATTTTTTTGCTCGGTTGCGATGAAACGCAGGTTTTTTAGTTCGGGCGACGAATAAATGGCACTGATACAGGCTGCGCATGAGGCCGGAGAGGGGCGCCGGGGGGTCGGGCCGCTAATTCCGCCGCTGTCCGACATGCTGCGCCCGCTGCGACAGCAAATATTTGAACGGGTGCGCGCGGCGGGACTGATTCCCCGCGTGCAGCTTGCCAAGGAGCTGGGCGTCTCGCCCGCCTCGGTCACGACCATCACTTCGGAACTGATCGAGTCGGGTCTGATCGAAGAGGTGACAGCCGCGCGCGATGCAGAAACCGGGCGGGGCCGGCCGGCGGTGGCGCTGGGGGTTCGGGCCGAGGCGCATCGCGTCGCGGGCATGAAAATCTCGGATCGGGAACATACAGCGGTTATCGTCGATTTCGCCGGCAAGCTGATTGCCGATGACGCGATTCCGCGTAAACCGGGGCCGATGACCCTGCCCGAGTTGATGCAGTCAATCCAGAGCCTGCTGGACCGGGTTTGCGTCAAGGCGGGCATCAGCCGGGCCGATCTGTCGGCAGTGGGCATTGGCTTTCCGGGGGTCGTGGACAGTCAGGAGGGGGAGGTCCTCCGGGCCTCGGTGCTGAATGACCGCCCAGTGCCCTTGGCCGCCGAGGCCAGTGCCCGGCTGGGTCTGCCGGTCTGGATCGACAATGATGCCAATCTGGTGGCGCTGGCCGAGCAATGGTTCGGCGCCGGGCGGGGCCTGTCGGATTTCGCGGTCGTGACCATCGAACATGGCGTCGGCATGGGGTTCGTGATGAACCACCGGCTGTATCGCGGCACGCATCGCGTCGGAATGGAGCTGGGACATATCAAGGTGCAGCTTGACGGGGCGCTGTGCCGCTGCGGGCAGCGCGGCTGCCTTGAGGCCTATGTGGCCGATTACGCTCTGGCCCGAGAGGCGACGACGGCGTTGAACTGGGGACATAAAGAGGGCCAGTCGATCGGCACGCTGCTGGAAAGCCTTTACGATCATGCCAAGGCGGGCAATGCCACGGCCCGTTCGATTTTCCGCAGGGCGGGGCGCTATCTGGCGGTGGGCCTGTCGAATGTGGTCAATCTGTTCGACCCCTCGCTGATCATTCTGTCGGGTGAGCGGATGCGCTATGACTATCTCTATGCGGCCGAGACTCTGGGTGAGATGGACAATCTGGTGATCACCACCGGTCGCCCGCGCCCCCCCATCGAGATCCATGCCTGGGGCGATCTGCTCTGGGCGCATGGGGCGGCGGCGCTGGCCCTGTCGGCGGTATCGGAAAGCCTGCTTGCCCTGAACCGGGAGATTGCCGCGCAATGATCCGTTTTCCCGATGCAGCCATCGGCGCCGTTGCGGCACTGCTGACCTTTGGCCTCGGCCAGGCCGTGCTGGCCGATCCGGCATTTATCGACCGCGCGGGTGCCTTGCCGGGGCCGCAGATCTATGCCGGCGATTGGGAACATTTCGTCGGCGGCGGGGTCGCTGTGTTCGATTGCGACGCGGATGGGCTGCCCGAGATCTATGCGGCAGGCGGCAGCAATCCGGCGCGGCTTTTTCTGAACCGCACGGCAGCGCCGGGGGGGCAGATCGTCTTTGCCGAGGGCGATGGCCTGCCGGCGCTGACCGGCGTCACCGGCGCCTATCCGCTGGATGTCGATGGGGACGGGCAACTGGATCTGATGGTGCTGCGCGCCGGGCCGAATGTGCTGTTGCGCGGGCTGGGGCAATGCCGCTTTGCCGATGCGACGGCAGAGTGGGGCCTTGATCCGGGGGATCACTGGACCACGGCCTTTGCCGCGACATGGGAGCCGGGACATGACTGGCCGACCTTTGCCATTGGCAATTATGTGGATCGGGCCAACCCCAAGGGGCCGTTCGAGGCCTGTGACGTGAACCAGTTGCACCGGGGTGGTGCGGGCCGGTTCGAGGCGCCCGAGGTGCTGGCGCCGGGGTTCTGCGCGCTGTCGATGCTGATCTCGGACTGGAAGCGCAACGGCGTGCCGGATCTGCGCATCTCGAACGACCGCCACTACTATGTGCGCGGCGGTTATGAGCAGATGTTCGCCCTGTCGCCGCTGCGCGAATATGGTGAGGCCGAGGGCTGGCCACGGGTCAAGCTCTGGGGGATGGGGATCGGCAGCCGCGACCTGACCGGCGACGGGCTGCCCGAGGTGATGCTGACCTCGATGGCGGATCAGTTGTTGCAGATCAACATGGGGGGCGGGGTGATGCAGGATGCGCCCTATGAGATTGGCACCTATGCCACAGCGCCCTATAAGGGCGACGATGGCCGCCCCTCGACCGGATGGCACGCAGAGTTTGGTGACATTGACAATGATGGGCGGGACGATCTGTTCATCGCCAAGGGCAATGTCGATCAGATGCCGTCGAATGCCATTCACGACCCCAACAACCTGTTGATGCAGCAGGCGGATGGCAGCTTTGTCGAGAGGGGGGGCGTGGCGGGTGGCGGCACGGGCGAGCGGTCGCGCGGGGCGGGGCTCGTTGACCTCAATCAGGACGGGCGGCTGGATATCGTGGTGATGAACCGCCGCGCGCCGATGGAGATCTGGCAGAATGTGACCGAGGGAACGGGCAACTGGCTGGAGGTCGATCTGGCGCAAGAGGGCGCGAACCGGCGCGGGGTTGGCGCTTGGGTCGAGCTGCGCGTTGGCCCGCGCGTGCAGGCGCAGGAGGTGACAGTGGGGGGCGGCCATGCCTCGGGTCACGCGACGCCGCTGCATTTCGGGCTGGGTCAGGCGACGTCGGCCGAAATCCGGGTGATCTGGCCTGATGGGGTCGCATCGGACTGGGCGGGGCTGGCCGTGAACCGGGTGGCGCGGGTGACGCGCGACGGGGCGGCGCTGCGGATCGAGTAACCGGCAACGGGGGCCGCCTCGGGAGCCATCGAGGCCCCGCTCGACGGCATTGCCATGGACTGCCGCGCCGGCTGCGCGAGAAGGCCGCGCTGGGCGCGGCCTTACTGGTCGACGGGCAGGCCGCTGGGCACCGATGTCGGCACGCCGAGGCGGCCGGTCTTGGCATCCTCAGACTCCAGCGCGGCGAGGAAGGCGAGGACTTGCGCCTGTTCCGCATCGCTCAGTGTAACGGGGGCACGGGTGACGGCGGCGGCGATGGCCGGGTATTCCTTGCCCCCCTCCAACATCGCCCAATCGGCCTTGGCCGGCTCGAAGGGCACGAGCACCGCCTGAGGGCGGTAGGACGCGAGACCCGCCACCGGATCGAGGTGAAAGCGCAGGAAGGCGGCCAGATCGGTATGCGCGCCGGCATGGCCATAGGGGGCGGTCAGCGTCACGTTGCGCAGCGAAGGCGTGCGGAAGGCATAAAGGTCGGCCGGATTGTTGGTCACGCGCATGCGCCCGGTGTCACGCTGATGCCGCTCAAACCGCTCGCTCTTGCCCGGGCCAAGCTGCGGTTCTCCCATGGCGTGAAAGTCGTGATCGGTTTGGAACTTACCGGAATGGCAATCGGCACAGCCGGCCTTGCCGTAGAACAGATCCATGCCGGCCTTGGCCTCGGCGGGCAAATCGGCCTCACCCCGCAGATAGGCGTCAAAGGGGGAACGGTCGGCCCGGAATTCAAAGGCGACGAAATCGGCGATCATGTTCGAGACATCGGAAAAGCCCAGCGGCCGGCCCCGGGTTTCCGGCGCGGCAGCGTCATAGAGGGCGCGATACGCGGGTATGCTTTCGACCCTTGCGGCGATACGGTCCCATGCCCCGCCGGGGGCGGTGATGATGCCCTGCCGCACGGCGGTGGAAATCTCGTTCTCCTCATAATGCCCGGCCATTTCGTCCCCCGACAGGACCGGGAACATGTTCTGTGCCGAGAGGATCGAGGAAAAGCCCATCACCATCTCATCCTCAAGCGGCGTGCGCAGGCCCGAGGGGCGGCTGTCGTCCTTTTCAAGGCGCCCGTCATGAAACAGCCGGGTGAATTCATGGGCGCCGAGGTTCCACAACGCGGGCGCGTTGCGGGGGATGCGCTGCTCGGGGATATTCGCAGGGTCGGCGCGCCGGTCGGGGCCAAGGCCGATCCCCCCCTCGCCCAAGGCCAGCGACTGACCGTCAGAGGTGCCAAGGCGCGGATGGTGGCAGGTGGCACAGGCGATGGTGCGGTTGCCGGAAATCACCTTGTCATAAAACAGCAACTGGCCCAGTTCTGCCCGCGCGGCCTCAATCTGCCGGAAGTCGGCATCGCCCACGGGCTTGGGGAGTGGCGTTTCGGCCAATGCGGGCAGGGCTGTGGCAAGCAGGCAGGCGAGGGCGATACGCATGGGGAAACTCCGGCTGTCGGCGGAGATTAGCCAACGCCCCCTTTGGCGGAAAGTGAAATCGGCCCGGGCACGGGATGGTGCGTTGCACATCCGTGTGACGCTTGCGATACTTGGGTGAACCTGCCGGAGCGGTCCCTTGCCAGTTGTGTTTTTTCAATCCCGTCGCCTTGTCCTGTCGCTGGTTCTTGCCGGGGCATTGACCTTGGCGAATGTGGGGCAAGCGCTTGAGACGGTTGATTTTCGGGTGGCGGGTCAGAATACGGATGTGGAAGAGGCGCTGCGCGGGGCCTCGCTCTTGCTGGCGCTGGAAAGCCGTGAGGCCGACGATGTCTTTGCCGCGGCGCGTGGCGAATACGGGCGGCTTGTCGGCGCGCTTTATGCGCAGGGGCATTATTCGCCGGTGGTTTCGGTGCGGATCGACGGGCGCGAGGCTTCGGCCATCGCGCCGCTGGATGCGCCGGAACGCATCGGTCAGGTGACGGTCAGTGTGGACCCGGGGCCGCAGTTTACCTTTGCGGTGGCGCAAGTGGCACC
>CALLZQ010000136.1 GCA_937858255.1 uncultured Tabrizicola sp. | reverse complement strand
TGATCGGCCCGATCTGGGATCCGGTCGCGGTGCAGGTCGCCGAACTGGCGGGCGAGGGCTCCGAACTGGCGCTGCGCGTCGGCGGCAAGATCGGGCCGCTGTCGGGCGCGCCGGTTGATGCGGTCTGGCAGGTGGTACGGATCAAACCCGACCATGTGATGACCGGCCTTGGCGGTGTGCCGACCCCGATGGGTGCCTCAGTGCTGCTGCGCTGTGGCGAGGTCGAGGCCGTGCTGGTCAGCCAGCGCGCGCAGGCGATGCACCCCGACCTGTTCACCGGCCTTGGCTGCGACATCGCGCAGAAATCCGTCGTGGTGGTGAAATCCATGCAGCATTTTCGCGCCGGCTTCGACGCGGTGGCCGGATCGGTGCTCTATGCCGCCGCGCCCGGCGCCTCGTCGACCGATCTCTCCACCCTGCCCTATACCAAGGCGCGCCGCTCGATCTGGCCGCTGAACCGCTGAGGACGCCATGACGCAAGACCTGCTTTCCGACCCGTTCATCCAGCGGCTGATCGCCCTCGAGGAAGTCACATGGACCAACCCCGCCTGCGGCCCGACCGCGGCGGGGATCGCCGACCCCGGCCTGACCATGGCCGATGTTCAGGCCGCCGCCGACCGGCTGGCCCGCTTTGCGCCATGGATCGCCGCCACCTTCCCGGCGACGGCAGCGCGGGACGGGCTGATCGAATCGCCGCTGCACCGCGCCGATGCGCTGCGTGACCAGCTGAACAGCGAAAGTGACGCCGCGCTGGCCGGCGCGTTGCTGATTAAACTCGACAGTCATCTGCCGATATCCGGCTCGATCAAGGCGCGCGGCGGCATCTATGAGGTGCTGAAACATGCCGAGACGCTGGCGCTGAACGCCGGGCTGCTGACGCTGACGGATGATTACCGCCGCCTGTCGGACCCGGAGTGCCGCGCGCTGTTCGCCCGTCATGCGGTGGCCGTCGGCTCTACCGGCAATCTGGGCCTGTCGATCGGCATCATCGCGGCGGCGCTGGGGTTCCGCGCCACGGTGCATATGTCGGCCGATGCGCGGCAGTGGAAAAAGGACAAGCTGGCCGCGCATGGTGTCGAGGTGGTGACCTATGAGGGCGATTTCACCACCGCCGTCACGGCCGGGCGCGAGATCGCCCGGACCGACCCGCTGTGCCATTTCGTCGATGACGAGAACTCGAATGATCTGTTTCTCGGCTATGCAGTTGCAGCGCTGCGGCTGCAGGGCCAGCTGGCCGACGCCGGCCTGACCCCCACGCCCGAGCGGCCGTTGATCGTGCATCTGCCCTGCGGCGTGGGCGGTGGTCCGGGCGGCGTTGCCTTCGGGCTGAAACTGGTGTTCGGCGATGCGGTCGACTGCTGGTTCGCCGAGCCGACCCATTCGCCGGCCATGTTGCTTGGCCTCTATACCGGGCGGCATGACGGCATCGCCGTGCAGGATATCGGCATCGACAACCGCACCGCCGCCGACGGGCTGGCGGTCGGGCGCCCCTCGGGCTTTGTCGGCACGGCGATGCAGCGCCTGATCGCCGGCTGCTTCACCGTCGAGGATGACCGGCTGTTCCGGCTGCTCGAACAGGTCGCGCGGATCGAGGGGATCGAACTCGAACCCTCGGCGCTGGCCGGGCTGCCGGGGCCCTGGCGGTTGCTGGGCACGGCCCGCGCCCGCACGGCCACGCATCTGGTCTGGGCCACCGGCGGCAGCATGGTCCCCGCCGCCGAAATGCAGGCATTCCGCAGCCGCGGGGCGGCAATGCTGGGCTAGCCGGCGGCCCGCGCACGACCCACCGGGGGGGGCACAGGCGGCATCGCCGCTGTGCCCGCCGACCCGGATCGCCGCGCAGATGTATTTCAACGCGAGATCGTCCTTGATACCCTGGTGCGAACCCTCGTGGCCAGGGCCGGGTTGTTTGACGCCGGCGACGGGCGCCAACTCGTTCGAGAGCAGCCCGCTATTCTGCCCGACCATGCCGTAGTCCAGCGCCTCGCCGGGGTGATGCAAAGGCCGCCCTGCACCAGCGTGGCGCCCCTGGAAACCGCATCGGAGATATGGTCCTCGACCTTGGTCAGGGCCTTTTCCTCGATCAGCGAGCGGATCTCGGTGCCCGCATGCGTCCCGTTGCCGACCTTGAGGCCCGCGACCCGTGCCGCCAGCCTGGCCGAGAACGCCTCGCCCTTTTGCACCAGAATACGGTTGGCGCAGAGGCAGGTCTGGCCGGCATTGCGGAACCTACGACAGGATCGCGCGCGCGACTACCGCATCAAGAGCGGCATCATCGAACAGGATGAAAGGCGCTGTTGCCGCCCGGTTCCAGCAGCACTCTCCTGATGGTCGGCGCATTGCATCATCAGCAGGGCGTTGCTGCAGATGCCGGACGATGGTCGGATTTCCCGCCTTGCTGGTGAGTTCAGACCCCACGTTGGATCTCGGCCTGGCCGAGGGCATTGACGGGGTTGAGGACTGAGCAGGTGCTCGCCGCTGGTTCGGGAGACACTGCGAAGTCATCCGCGCCTTGGCCCGACTTCGGGCGTGATAGCCGGGCCATCGTTGCCCCGACCCCTTCATCGGCCGGGCTCCGGTCCAGCCGGTGAGGCAGGACAGGGCTGGCGCCCTTGTCGCCGGTCGCTGTGTCCGTCCTCCTTACCGCCAGAACACCGGCGGCGGACCATTGCCCCCGACCTGCGGGGCGCGCCAGACCATGTCCTTGTCCAGCCAGATCCGCGCCGCCTGAGCGCATCGCTGGAGGTATTCCGGTTCGTGCTGCGGTCGCGGATGGGGGCAGGCCGGGTCGTGACAGACCCATTCAACCCATGGGAATCCTGCTTGCCACGGACCGCTGCAAAAACGCCCAACAGAGCCACCAATGCCGCTAAATCCATAAGATTTCAGGGCCCCCGCGACAAATCCTCGCCACAATTTGCTGGAAAATATTTGCGTCACGGGGCACATGCTGAAACAATCAGTTCGCGTAATAATTGAATTTTGTCTGAAAATTGAACTTGAACCGCAGAGAGGCGTTGTTGCAGAACTCTCGCCGTGAAGGATTCACATCACGAATCCATGCGGTTAGATGGGCAAGATGAGCAAGCCCAAGCCCGCCCGCTACCGCACCACCAACTGGTCCGCCTACAACGCTGCGCTCAGGAAGCGCGGGTCACTGCTGATCTGGCTGGACAAGGAGATGGCCTGGCACGCACCGCATGAGGGCCGTAGGGGGCGCCCGCCGGTTTTCTCGAACGCGGCGATCCAGTTCTGCCTGTCGATCAAGGTGCTGTTCAAGCTGCCGCTCAGGCAGACCGCCGGGATGGTCGCAAGCCTGCTGCGGCTGGCGGGGCTGGACTGGCCCGTTCCGGACTACTCGACGCTGTGCCGCCGACAGAAGACCCTGCAGGTGCAGATCCCTTATCGCCGTGCCGACGGGCCGCTGAACCTGCTGGTAG
>CALLZQ010000135.1 GCA_937858255.1 uncultured Tabrizicola sp. | reverse complement strand
GCGCCTTTGCGCGTCCCCACTCGGGCCCGATCGCACTCAGCAAGACCGATTACCGCCTGATGATCAACGGGTTGGTCGACAACCCGCTGGTCTTTACCTTTGAAGACCTGCTGCGTTTCCCCCGCCATGTCATGACCGCCTTTTGCGAATGCGCGGCCAATGGCGGCATGGAATGGGGCGGCGCGCAGCTTGAGGGCTGCCAGTTCACCCAAGGTATGATTCATAACATGGAATATACCGGTGTGATGCTGCGCGACCTGCTAGCCGAGGCCGGCGTGCAGACCGAGGGCAAGTGGGTCTATGTCGAGGGCGCCGATGCCTCATCAAACGGCCGTTCCATCCCGTTGGAAAAGGCGCTGGATGACGTCATGGTTGCCTTCTTCGCCAATGGCGAGGCGCTGCGCAAGGAACACGGTTACCCGGTGCGTCTGGTCGTTCCGGGCTTCGAGGGCAACATGTGGGTCAAGTGGGTCCGCCGCATCGGCGTCTATGACCAGGCCGTTGAAAGCCGCGAAGAAACCTCGAAATACACCGACCTCATGCCCGATGGCCGCGCCCGTAAATGGACCTGGGTGATGGATGCGAAATCCGTCATCACCTCGCCCAGCCCGCAGGTGCCGATCCGCCACGGCAAAGGCCCGCTGGTCATCACCGGGCTGGCATGGTCGGGCAATGGCCGGGTGACCAAGGTGGATGTCTCGCTCGACGGGGGCCGCAACTGGGTTGAGGCGCGCATTTCCGGCGACGCCAAGCCCAAGGCGCTGACCCGCTTTCATCTGGACATCAACTGGGACGGTCAGGAACTCTATCTGCAATCCCGCGCCACCGATGAAACCGGCTATGTCCAGCCGACGAAAGACGCGCTGCGCGAAATTCGCGGCAAGAATAATGTCTATCATAACAACGGCATCCAGACATGGTGGGTCCACGCCGATGGGGAGGTCGAAAATGTCGAAATCGTCTAATCTTCTGTTGGCAACCGCCCTTGTCAGCGTGATGGCCGCCCCGGCCATGGCGGAAAAACTGGGCCTTGGCCGCACGGCGCTGCCCGAAGAGATCGCCGCCTGGGACGTGGCCGTACTGCCCGATGGCACCGGCCTGCCCGAAGGCTCGGGCGATGTCGAAACCGGGGATGAGGTCTTTGCCGAGAAATGCGCGACCTGGCGGGCGGTCAGGGCACGCTGCGCGATGTGCGCCCGGTGAAAACCATCGGCAGTTACTGGCCCTATCTCTCGACCGTTTTTGATTACGTCCACCGCTCTATGCCCTTTGGCGGCGCGCAGAGCGTGACGAATGACGAGGCCTATGCCATCGCGGCCTTCCTGCTCTATTCCAACGGGCTGGTTGAGGATGATTTCGTGCTCTCGAAAGAGAACTTTACCGAAATCACCATGCCGAATGTGGATGGCTTCTACCCCGACGACCGGGCGGCGACAGAATACCCGCTGTTCTCGGCGGCGGCCTGTATGAGCAATTGCGTCGAAGGACCGGTTCAGGTGACCAAGCGCGCGATCGAGCTGAACGTCACGCCCGAGGACCCGGACGGAAAGCCTGCGGGCACCATTCCGCCGATCTTTGAGGTCGCAGAGGCAGCGGCCCCGACAGAACCGGCGGCTGCGGAACCAGCGGCGGCGGAGCCTGCCGCGGCAGAACCCGCGGCTGCCGATCCGGCGTTGATCGAGGCCGGTGAAAAGGTTTTCAAAAAATGCGCCGCTTGCCACAAAGTCGGCGAGGGCGCCAAGAACGCCACCGGCCCGATGCTGAACGGCATCGTTGGGCGCACCATCGGCACGGTCGAAGGCTTCAAGTACTCGGCCACCATGGCCGAGATGGGGGCGGCTGGCGCCGTCTGGGACGAGGCAAGCCTGCATGCCTTCCTCGAAAGCCCCAAGGCCTTTGTCAAAGGCACCAAGATGTCTTTCGCCGGTCTGAAGAAAGAAGAGGATCGCGCGGCGGTCATCGCCTATCTCGCTGGTTTCGGGGGCTGAGCGTGGCGGGCTGGCGTGACGCGATGCGCACGCTGGCCCCCGGCCTTGCCGGGGTTGCCATTGTGCTGGCAATAGCAGCGCTGCCGCTCTGGGCCGAGGCGCTTGGCGATGACAGTCGTGGGGAGATGCTGTTTCAGCGCCACTGTTCGGCCTGTCATCAGATCGGCCCCGAGGCGGTGGACAGGATCGGCCCCCGGCTGACCGGCATCTTCGGGCGCCGCGCCGGGGCGATTGATGGCTTTGCCTATTCCAAGTCGATGACCCGCATGGGCAGCGATGGCCTGACCTGGACGCTGGAAACGCTCGATCCCTATATCGAGAACCCCAAGGCGCTGGTCTCGGGCACACGGATGAACTTTCGCGGCCTTGCCGGCGGTGCTGACCGGGCGGATCTCTTGGCCTATCTGCGGGCCTATTCCGACCGCCCGCGCGACATTCCCGAGGCGGAACCCACCGCCCGCAAGACGGACCATGATCTTGACCCGGCGATCCTCGGCATCGAAGGTGACCCGGAATATGGCGAATATCTTTCTTCGGAATGCACCACCTGCCATCAGCGCGATGGTTCTGACCGGGGAATCCCCTCGATTACCCATTGGCCGGCCGAGGATTTCGTACTGGCCATGCATGCCTACAAGCGCAAGCTGCGCCCCCATCCGGTGATGCAGATGATGGCGGGGCGATTGTCAAATGACGAGATCGCGGCGCTGGCGGCCTATTTCGCGACGCTCGACCAAGAGTAACGGCCGGGCCAACCGCGCCACTGTCATCACCAACGGGAGGATACGACATGACCCTGAACAGACGCCATTTCCTCGGCTCTGGCCTCGCTGCCGGATTGATCCTGAAGGCGCCGGAGGTGCTGGGCCAGGCCAGGCCCCGCGTCGTCGTCATCGGCGGCGGGGCAGGGGGCGCGACAGCGGCCCGCTATCTGGCCAAGGATGGCAAGGGCGCGCTTGATGTCACGCTGGTCGAGATGAACCCGATCTATACCACCTGTTTCTTCTCGAACCTCTATCTCGGCGGGGTCCGCGATTTTGAGAGCCTGCAACAAGGCTATGCCCAGCTGTCGGGCATGGGCATTACCGTGATCACCGACATGGCCACCGGTGTTGATCGCGCCGCGCGGACCGTCACTTTGGCGGGCGGCACTGTCCTGCCCTATGACCGGCTGATCCTGTCGCCCGGCATCGACTTTGTTGAGGGCTCGGTCCCCGGCTGGTCGCTGGCAGATCAAGAGATCATGCCCCATGCCTACAAAGCCGGCCCCCAGACCCAATTGCTGAAAGCGCAGGTCGAGGCGATGCCCGAAGGCGGCACCTTTGCGATGATCGCCCCGCCGAACCCCTATCGCTGCCCTCCCGGCCCCTATGAGCGGATTTCCATGGTGGCCCATGTCCTGAGCCAGAAGAACCCCACGGCAAAAATCCTGCTGATCGACCCCAAGGATAAATTCTCGAAACAGGCGCTGTTTGAAGAGGGCTGGGCCAAACATTACGGCACGATGGTCGAGCGTATCGGCCCCGATTTCGGTGGCGCCAATGTCGAGGTGCGGCCCGGCTCGATGGAAATCGTCGTCGATGGCGAGGTGACAAAGGTCGATTGCTGCAACGTCATCCCGGGTCAGAGCGCGGGCCAGATCGCGCAAATCGCGGGCGTCACCGATGACAAGGGCTGGGCGCCGGTCACGCCGGATGCGATGAAATCCAAGGTCGATGAAAACATCTATGTTCTGGGTGACGCCTCCGCGCAGGGTGACATGCCGAAATCAGGCTTTTCCGCCAATAGCCAGGCCAAGGTCGCGGCCATGGCGATCCGGGGGGAACTGACCGGCTCCAAGGTTTTCCCGGCCAAATATTCCAATACCTGCTGGTCTCTCTTGGCACCCGAGGATGGGGTCAAGGTCGGTGCCAGCTATGAACCAACGCCGGAAAAGATTGCCTCGGTTGAAAGTTTCGTCTCGGCCACGGGCGAGGATGCGGCGTTGCGCAAGGCAACTTATGAGGAATCGCTCGGCTGGTATGCCGGGATCACCGCCGACATCTTTGGCTAAGGCCCCCAGCGGGCGCCAAAAGGCGCCCGCCTTTCCCTTATCAAGCCCGCGTCTCTCCCTTCAAGAAAGTCCGACCATGCTGACCCGCCGTCATTTCCTGACCGCCACCGCCGCAACCCTTGCGCTGCCCGTGATGCCGCGCCGCCTCTGGGCCGGGGCCAGCGCCAGCCTTGGCGGGATGCAGATCGATACGCTGTCGGATGGCAATCTGGTCTTGCCCGGCGATTTTATCCTTGGCGGCATGCCTCAGGATGAAATGCAGGCCATCGTCGCGAAATACGGCCTGCCGACTGATCAGTTGACCCCGCCCTGCAATGTCACGCTGATGCGCGATGGCGCCAACACCGTCCTTTTCGATGTCGGCGCCGGACCCGATTTCCAACCCTCGGCCGGCAAGCTGATCGAGGCCTTCGATGCCCTTGGCCTGACGGTTGATGACGTGACCCATGTCCTCTTCACCCATGCCCATCCCGACCATATCTGGGGCCTTTTGGATGAGTTTGATGAGCCGATGTTCCCCAATGCCGAATACATGATCGGACAGGCCGAGTTTGACTACTGGATGAATCCGGACACCGTGAACACGATTGGCGAGGCGCGCACAACCTTTGCTGTTGGCGCGGCCCGCCGGCTTCAGGCGATTGCCGAACAGGTCAAGTTCATCGCCGATGGGGAAGAGGTGCTGCCGGGCGTCGCGGCCCATCTGACCGCAGGCCATACCCCCGGCCACATGGCCTTTGAGCTGCGGCAGGGAACTGAGGCGGCGATGGTGGTGGGCGACGCGCTTGGCAATCACCATGTCGCGTTTGAACGCCCGGATTGGGCCTCGGGCTCGGATCAGGACAAGGATATGGCCGCCGCGACCCGCCAGAGCTTGCTGGACCGTCTGGCCAGCGAGCAGATGGCCCTGATCGGTTATCACCTGCCCGGCGGGGGGATCGGCCGCGCCGAGAAATCCGACACCGGTTATCGTTTTATAGAGGTTTGAAGATGTTTGCCCGCCTTATCCTGATCGCGCTTGCCGCTGCCCCCGCACTCGCGTCGGAAGACATTCCCGATCAATACCCGCAATCGGTGCTTTATTCCAAACCGGTCGAGGTGATCCCGCATGTGTTTTCCGCCATCGGGGCCACAGCACCCCCGGCCTATGAAAATGCAGGCCATAACAATAACCTCAGCTTTATCGTGACCGCAGATGGCGTCATCGTCATCAACGGCGGCGCCAGTTGGAAACTGGCGCAGGCGCTGCTCCGCACAATCCGCGCCGTCGCCGCTCAGCCCCCCCAGCTCAACATCAAGGAAAACGC
>CALLZQ010000134.1 GCA_937858255.1 uncultured Tabrizicola sp. | reverse complement strand
GGAGGGCGCCGTCCCCGGCCGGGGTCAGCGTCAGGCGGCCGGTGCCATCCTCGCCCGCCTCATAGCTGAGGGATAACAGCGAGAGCACCAGATCGCCATCACGCGGGTCGATGCCTTGCCGCCGCACCGCCAGCACGTCTTCGATCACCAAGAGCGACCGGACCCGTTCATAGCTGCGGTTATGACGCTTTGCAGCCTCGGCATCCTCCCAGCGAAAGCGGTTCAACAGGATGGCAAAGCGCCGGGCCTTGCGGTCATAGCGCATCTCGGTCGCCGGAAAGACCGCGTCCTGCACCAGCGCTGAAAGGACCGGTACATCCTCGGCCCCTTGGGCGATCAGGCGCAGCGGCGCCTCGTCGCCATCCTCGAACCGTGCATCCGCCATCAGTTGCCCTTTACGCGTTCGATCTGCGCCCCACAGGCCGAGAGCTTTTCCTCGACCCGCTCATAGCCGCGATCAAGGTGATAGACCCGGTTGACCAACGTTTCCCCCTCCGCCGCCAGACCGGCAAGGATCAGGCTGACGCTGGCCCGCAGATCGGTCGCCATCACCGGCGCACCGCGCAGTTTTTTCACGCCCGTGACCGTGGCGTGGCCACCGTGAACGTCGATCTTTGCCCCCATGCGCATCAGTTCCGGCGCATGCATGAAGCGGTTTTCAAAGATTTTCTCTTCCAGCACGCTGGTGCCTTCGGCGGTGCACAAGAGCGCCATCATCTGCGCTTGCAGGTCGGTCGGGAACCCGGGGAAAGGCTCGGTCGTGACATTCACCGCCTTCACGCGGCCATTCTTGCGGCTGACCTTCAAGCCGCGCTCGGTTTCGGTGACCGACACGCCCGCCTCGTCCAGTTTTTCGGCAAAGGCAGCCACCAGATCCATCCGGCCGCCAAGGCATTCCACCTCGCCACCGCAAATCGCCGGGACCAGCATATAGGTGCCCAGTTCGATCCGGTCGGTCACAACGGGGTGGGTCGCGCCATGCAGACGGTCCACGCCCTGAATGGTGATGGGCGAGGTACCCTCGCCCTCGATCTCGGCGCCCATCTTGCGCAGGCATTGCGCCAGATCGACAATCTCAGGCTCGCGGGCCGCGTTGTTCAGCACTGTGGTTCCCTTGGCCAGCGTGGCCGCCATCAGCGCATTTTCCGTGGCGCCAACCGAAACAAAGGGGAAATCGAACACCGCGCCGCGCAGCCGCCCGCCAGGGGCCTTGGCATGGACATAGCCATCGCGCAGATCAAGTTCCGCCCCCATCGCCTCCAGCGCCTTGAGGTGCAGGTCAACAGGGCGCGCACCAATCGCACAGCCGCCGGGGAGCGAGACGACGGCATGACCGTCGCGCGCCAGCATCGGGCCAAGGACCAGGATCGAGGCGCGCATCTTGCGAACGATGTCATAATCCGCCGTGTGGTTGTCGATCGAATGGCTGGACAGCGCCAGCACAAGGCCATCTTGCAGGCTGGCCACCTCGGCCCCCAGCGATTGCAATAGCTGGGTCATGGTGCGGATGTCGGACAGGCGCGGCGCATTGGTCAGCGTCAGCGGCTCTTCCGATAGCAGCGTGGCTGGCATCAGCGTAAGGCAGGCGTTCTTGGCCCCTGCGATCGGGATCACCCCATGGAGTGCGCCGTTGCCCTTGACGAGAATCGAATCCATTGCCCTGCCCTACTCTTTATCCTGCGGGTCCGCGCCCGCCTGCCCGTCCATTGCCTGCCCATCCGACTCAGGTCCGCCCGACTCGGAGGCCTGCGGCTCGGCGCCCTCTGCGCGACGGCGGGCCTGCGCCTTGCGCCGCGCCATATT
>CALLZQ010000133.1 GCA_937858255.1 uncultured Tabrizicola sp. | reverse complement strand
CGAGATTCACGCCCCGCCGCCGCCGAGCGAGGACGACGGCGATCTTACCGATCCGCTGGCCGATCTGCCCTTTGACGACGATCTGGAGTTCTGACGATGGCCGAAGGCAGCGATCAGAACACCGGTCGCGACCCGCACATCCCGGTGCTTCTGCGCCCCTTGCTTGACCATTGTGCCCCCGTGCAGGGGCTGTGGCTGGACGGCACCTTTGGCGCGGGTGGCTATGCGCGCGGATTGATCGCGGCAGGGGCGGACCGGGTGATCGGCATCGACCGCGACCCCTTGGCCCATCAGATGGCCGCCGGCTGGCTGCCCGACTACGGCGGGCGCACTGTTCCTCGCCCAGGCCCCCTTTCCCCTCCCCCCCGCCCCGCCCGCGGGGCGCCGGCGCGCGGGGGGGGGGGGCTTCGCGGCTCCTCCCCGCTGCGCCAAGGCACCTTTTCCGATCTCGACAGCCTCGCCGGCGGGCCGCTGGACGGCGTGGTGCTGGATCTTGGCGTCTCGTCCATGCAGCTCGATCTGGCCGAGCGCGGGTTTTCATTCCAGAAAGACGGCCCGCTTGACATGCGGATGAGCCAGTCGGACGACAGTGCCGCCGATCTGGTCAACACCGCCGAAGAGGGGCATCTGGCCGATATCCTTTACCACTACGGCGAGGAACGCGCCTCGCGCCGCATCGCCCGGGCGATTGTCGAGGCGCGCACCCGCGCGCCCTTGACCCGAACGCTGGAACTGGCCGAGGTGATCGCCCGCTGCCTGCCGCGCCCCAAACCGGGCCAAAGCCATCCGGCCACGCGCAGCTTTCAGGCCATTCGCATCGCCGTGAATACCGAGTTTCAGGAACTGGCCGAGGGTCTGGCCGCCGCCGAACGCGCGCTGAAACCCGGCGGGTTGCTGGCCGTTGTCAGCTTTCACAGCCTTGAGGACCGGATCGTGAAGCGGTTCTTTCAGATCGCTTCGGGTCATCAGGCCAATGCCAACCGCTATGCGCCCGCGACGGCAGACAGCGCCGCGCGGTTTGAAATGGTGACGCGCCGGGCCGTCGGCCCCGATGACCTTGAACTCGCCGAAAACCCCCGCGCGCGTTCGGCCAAGCTGCGGGTGGGCCGCCGCACTGCCGCAGCGCCCCAATCCATTGCCGCCGCCGAGCTTGGCCTGCCGGAACCGCCGCGCAAGAAAGGACGCCGCTGATGCGCCCCGTGATCTTTGTCCTGTCGTTCATCGCCGTTATGGGTCTGGGCTTCTGGGCTTACCGCGAACATTACCAGACCCGCGATGCGCTGCGTGAGCTGACAGGGCTGCAAAATGAAATCGCCGATCTGCGTGAGGCTCTGGCCCTGCAACGTGCCGAATGGGCCTATCTGAACCGTCCCGACCGGCTGCGGGAACTCTCGGCGCTGAATTTCGACCGGCTGGGCCTTTTGCCGCTGGAGGCCGCACAATTCGGCGAGATCGCCACAGTTTCTTCCCCGCCGCCCGATCTGCCCGCCGACCTTGGCGCGCCGGGCATTGACAACCCCGTGTCCGTCTCTGGCGAAATCGCGCCGGAAAGCGAGGCCCCATGACCCGCACGCCGCTGCGCCCGCTGGCCCGTATCCTTCAGGCCCGCGCGAGGGGGGAAAACCCCGATACGATCGAACGCGAGAACCTGCGCCTGCGCCATGAAAAGATGCGCGACAAGGCCCGGGCGCGGGCCGAGGTGCGGCTCTTGATCCTTGGCCTTGCGTTCTTTTCCGCCTTTACGGTGATCGGGGCGCGGATGGGGCTCTTGGCCTCGACCCAGCCGGAAGAGCCGCGCGCGGCAGCGCCGGGGGCCGAGATCCTGGCCCAACGCGCCGATATTACCGACCGCAATGGCCGCATCCTTGCGACCAATATGCTGACCCATGCGCTTTACGCCCATCCGCGCGACATGATCGACCCGGATCGCGTGGCGCAGGAACTGGTCAAGGTCTTCCCCGATATGGATGCGGCGGATTTGCAGCGCCGCTTTACCGATGGCCGGCGTTTCCTCTGGCTGCGTCGCACGTTGTCGCCCGAGCAGATGCAGGCGGTGCATGACATCGGCGATCCGGGCCTGTTGTTCGGGCCGCGCGAGATGCGGCTTTACCCCAATGGGGCGCTGGCGGCGCATGTGCTGGGCGGCGCTTCTTTCGGCAATGAGGGCGTCCATTCTGCCGAGGTGATCGGCACCGCCGGCATCGAAAAGGCGCTGGATGACCGGCTGCGCGATCCGGCACAGGCGGGCACGCCGCTGCAACTCTCGCTCGATCTGACCGTGCAGGCCGCGCTGGAAGAGGTTCTGTCGGCCGGCAGGACGATGATGAGCGCGCGCGGCGCCGCCGCGGTTGTGATGGATGTGAATACCGGCCAGATCGTCGCCATGGCCTCGCTGCCCGATTTCGACCCCAATGACCGGCCCAATCCCGTGCTGGCCAAGGATGCCGAGCCCGGCGACAGCCCGCTCTTTAACCGGGCGGTGCAGGGGGTTTATGAGCTTGGCTCGACCTTCAAGATCTTTGCCGCCGCGCAGGCGATGGAACTGGGCCTTGTGAATCCCGATACCATGGTGGATGCGAATGCGCCGATGGTCTGGGGCAAGCACAAGATCAAGGAATTCCAGAACAAGAACTACGGCCCGCTGCTGTCTGTGACCGATGTCATCGCCAAATCCTCGAACGTCGGCACCGCCCATATCGCGCTGATGATCGGCGGGCTGCGGCAACAGGCCTTTCTGAAATCCCTGGGCTTTTTCGAGGCGACGCCGGTGGAACTGGTCGAGGCGCGCACCGGTCGCCCACTCTTGCCAAAGAAATGGGCCGATATCGTCACCATCACCACCTCTTACGGTCACGGCATGTCGGCCAGCCCGCTGCATCTGGCGGCCGCCTATGCCACGATCGCCAATGGCGGGGAAAAGGTCTCGCCCACACTTTTGCACAGCGAAAATCCCCAGCCCGGCCCGCGCGTCCTCAGCGAAAAGGTCGCCCGCGACTCCGTGATGATGCTTCGGCGGGGGGTGACGCATGGCACTGCCTCGCTCGCCGATGTCGAGGGTTATGAGGTGGCGGGCAAGACCGGCACCGCCGACAAGCCGAAACGCACGGGCGGCTATTACAAGGACAAGGTGATCAACACCTTTGCCTCGGTGTTTCCGGCCTCGGATCCGCAATATGTGGTCCTCGTCACACTGGATGAGCCGGTCGATACCACCGGCCCCGAGCCGCGCCGGACGGCTGGCTGGACCTCGGTTCCCGTCGCGGCCGAGATCACCCGTCGCATCGCGCCTTTGTTGAACGTGCGGCCGGTGGTTGAAGATCAGGCGGTGACTGCGGTATCAGCCGTCCATAACTGAGCGGGGGCGCAGGAATGGCAGAGCGGCAGGTCGGGCTGGCGGAACTGGGATTGCCGGTGAAGCCGGGGCAGGGGGCGCAGGTCCGGGGGCTGACGATTGACAGCCGGGCCGTTGCGCCCGGTTTTCTCTTTGCGGCGCTGCCGGGAACGCGGGTGCATGGCGCCAGCTTTGCCGCGCAGGTCGTGGCGGCGGGCGCGGCGGCCATCTTGACCGATGCCGAGGGGGCGCGTCTGGCCGCCTCGGCGCTGACTGGCACCGATGTCGCCCTGATCGTGACCGAAGACCCGCGTGAGGCGCTGGCCCGCGCCGCCGCGCTGTGGTTCGGCGCCCAGCCGCAGACCATGGTCGCCGTCACAGGCACCAACGGCAAGACCAGCGTCGCGACCTTTGCCCGCCAGATCTGGGAGGCGCTGGGTCACGCCGCCATCAATATCGGCACCACCGGGGTTGAGGGGGCATGGACCGCGCCCTCGGCCCATACCACACCCGACCCGATCACCCTGCAACGGGTGCTGGCCGAGGCGGCAGCGGCGGGGGGTACCCCCGCGGCGGGTGGGGGCCCCAGCGCCGGCCGGCCCCCGCGGCGGCTGGGGGGGGGGGGGGTGGGGGCGGGC
>CALLZQ010000132.1 GCA_937858255.1 uncultured Tabrizicola sp. | reverse complement strand
AGGACGAGGCGGTGGCGCATCTGGTGGCCGTGCCGGGCATCGGACGCTGGACGGCCGAGATTTACCTGATGTTCGCGCTTGGCCGGGCCGATGTCTTTGCCCCCGGCGATCTGGCGCTGCAAGAGGCGGCGCGGCTGATCTACGGGCTGGAGGCGCGGCCCTCGGAAAAGGCGCTGCGGGCGATGGCCGAGGCATGGCGGCCCTGGCGGGCGGTTGCGGCGCGCGCGCTCTGGGCCTACTACCGGGTGGCAAAGGAACGCGAAGGGATCAGATGATGCGCGAACTTACATCCGGGCGGCGCGGCGTGGCCAAGGGGCAGGCGACCAGTGCGGTGATTTTTGTTCATGGCTATGGCGCCGATGGCAATGATCTGCTGGGGCTGGCCGACCCGCTGGCGCCGCATCTGCCCAAGACCGCGTTTTATGCCCCCGATGCGCCCGAGCCCTGTGTGGGCAATCCCTTTGGCCGGCAGTGGTTCCCGATCCCCTGGCTGGACGGGTCGAGTGAAGCGGCGGCGCGCGAGGGTCTGATCCGCGCGGCGGCGGATTTGAATGGCTTTATCGACCGGATTCTGACCGAAGAGGGCCTCGAAATCAGTGCGCTGGCGCTGGTCGGTTTCAGTCAGGGCGCGATGATGAGCCTGCATGTCGCACCGCGCCGGGCGGCGGCGGTGGCCGGGGTGGTGGCGATCTCGGGCCGGCTGCTGGCGCCCGAGGTGTTGGAGGCGGAGGCGGTGGTCAAACCGCCGGTGCTGTTGATCCATGGCGATCAGGACGAGGTGGTGCCGTTTCAGGACATGTCGCTGGCCGGGAATGCGCTGGTTGGCGCGGGGTTCGAGACCTATGGCCATGTGATGCAGGGTACGGGCCACGGGATTGCCCCCGATGGTTTGGGCGTGGCGCTGCAATTCCTGAAGGAACGCCTGCCGGGGTAAGCGGGGAAAAAAGAGGGGGCTGTCTGCCCCCTCTGGCCTGCGGCCATTCACCCCCGAGGATATTTTCAGACAGAAAATGATCAGATCTGGTGGGCCAGCACGGCGGCGCAGCCGGTCAGGGCGGCGTAATCATCCTCGATCACCGTGATCGAGAATTCGGTGGTCAAGAGGTCAACGCGGCGCGGTTCGCGGAATTGCGGGCCAAGCTGGAAGCGGGCGAAATGCGGCGCCATGGCGCGGGACATGCCGCCGATCAGGTAAATGCCGCCATAGGGCAGGTGGATCAGCGCCAGATCGGCAAGGGTCTGGGCCAGAACGGCGGTGTAGAGGCGCGCCCCCCCCTCCGCCCCCATGTCATTCGCCC
>CALLZQ010000131.1 GCA_937858255.1 uncultured Tabrizicola sp. | reverse complement strand
TCGATCGACATGAACTCGGGCGCACCGACCTTTGGCACGCCCGAGGCCGCGCATATCACCTATGGTGCGGGTCAGTTGGCGCGGCGTCTGGGGCTGCCCTATCGTTCGGGCGGGTCGTTCTGCGGCTCGAAACTGCCCGATGCGCAGGCGGCCTATGAGACCTCGAACAGTCTGAACATGGCGCTGCTATCCGGTGTGAACTTTATGCTGCATGCCTGCGGCTGGCTCGAAGGCGGTCTGGTGTCGTCCTATGAGAAATTCGTGATGGATGCCGATCAGCTTGGCACGCTGCATCACCTCGCCAAGGGCATCATCATGGATGAGAACGGGCAGGGGATGGATGCGATCCGCGAGGTGGGGCCGGGCGGCCATTACCTTGGCTGCGCCCATACCCAAGCGAATTTCAAATCGGCCTTCTGGCGCACCGATCTGCTGGACTACAAGCCGTTCGAGACCTGGGACGAAGAGGGCGCGCGCGATACCCAGACGCTTGCCAATCTGCGGGTCAAGAAGATGCTGGGCGACTATCAGGCCCCGGCGCTGGATGAAGGTATCCATGAGGCGCTGAACGACTATGTGGCACAGAAAAAGGCGTCGATGCCCGACGCCTTCATCTGATACTGGGTCATATTGCGGCAAAGGGGGCGGGCCATTGGTCCGCCCCTTTTGGTTCAGTGGCTGCGCTGTGCCAGTCGCGCCTCGGCCACCAGAGCAATCAGCACCTCGATATGACGGGCCACCGAGTAATTGGCATCGCCGCTGAGGCGATGCTCTTCCAGTCGGCCTTCGGCGCTGAGAAGGTCGCGGAAGGCATCTTCGGGCGGGGCACTGCGACCGATCAGGCGGCGCAGGTCACGCTCGCGCCGGTAATCCGACATGCCAAAGCGCGCGGCGCGGATCAACAGGCGCGGGCGGCGCAGATCGGCGAGGGCAAAGCGGGGATCGGTCATGGTCTTCCTCCGGGGATTGTTTCCAGAGCAGCATAAATCAACGCAACCTGGCGTTGCGCAAATTCGGTTTCGACCGTTCGCTTCCAGTGAATTTGCTTCATATTTTCGGTAAATTATCCACAAAGCCGCCGAAATTAACTTTTGGGTAACCGATTCCACCAGAGGTTGTGAAAACCTTAACGGGGATGACGAAACCGCCGGTGGCAGGACCTGAACATGAAACCGAACCTGTCCTTTGACTTTGCCTTGCCCGATACGGTCCGCCTCTATCTGGACCATATCGGCGCGGGCATCCCGATCCGGGAACTGGCGCGCCGTGAGGGCGCCCATGCCTCGACGGTGATGCGCAAGGTGCGGCGGTGCGAACAACGGCGGGAAGACCCGCTGGTGGATGAAGCGCTGTCACGTCTGGGGAAAGGCTCGGCCCCTCTTGGCACGAAGGATGACCCTGACATGAGCCTGAACCTGCGCCCCCAGATCCAGCAGATCGACGACGCCACGCTGACCCGCGAGGGGCTGCGCATCCTGCGCCGTCTGGCCGAACCGGGGGCCGTGATGGCGGTTGCCGGCGATATGGACAAGGCCGTGGTGATGCGGGAATTTCCCGATGGCAAGACCGCACGGACCGGCGTGGTCGACCGCGCCATCGCCCAGGCCTTCGCCGTCAAGGACTGGATCGCCTGCCGCAAGCCGGGGCGCATTGCCGCCTATGAGATCACCGCCCCCGGCCGGGCGGCGTTGAAACGCATGATTGATGAGGCCGATCTGGCCCGGCAGAGCGAGGCCGCGGGTCTGGCCGAGGCGCCGATGCCCTTTGCCGCCCAGCACCGCGACTGGGACAGCCGGGTGGTCGAGGACAAGGGCAGCCACCGCAAGATCCGCTATAACGTGGCGGAAAGCCCGATTGCGCTGATGGGCCGGCGGCGGGACAAGGATGGCAAGCCCTTTCTGGAACCGGATCTGGTGCGCGCGGGCGAGAGGCTGCGCGAGGATTTTGAGCTGGCGCAGATGGGCCCCCGCGGCGCGCAGAACTGGGAACGGTTTCTGACCGGGGGCGACCGGGGCGGGTTCCGCCCGGATTCAGGGCTGGGAGAGGGGCCGTCGCAGGCCCGTGACCGGGTGGCGGCGGCACTGCGCGACCTTGGCCCCGGCCTTGGCGATGTGGCGCTGCGGGTCTGCTGTTTCCTCGAAGGCATCGAGGCTGCGGAAAAGCGGATGGGCTGGGCCGCGCGTTCGGGCAAGATCGTGCTGCGGATCGCGCTGCAACGGCTCAAGCGCCATTATGACGAACTCTATGGCCCCGGTGGCCGGCTGATCGGCTGACCCGGCCTTGTCCGCAAGGGGGCAGGCTCCCGCCCCCTTGCGTCTTCACACCCGCCGCGAACGGCCGGGCGTGCCGTCTGATCAGGCGCGGGTGACCCCGGCTTTCCAGATCAGACCGGCGAGCGCGCCGCCTGCCAGCGGCGCCACGAAGAACAGCCACAGATCCGACAGCGCCTTGCCCCCCGCCAGAATCGCCGGCGCGAAAGACCGTGCCGGATTGACCGAGACGCCGGTGACATTGATGCCGACCAGATGGATGGCGGCAAGCGTCAGCCCGATGGCCAGCCCGGCAAAGCCCGCCGGGGCCGAGGGAGAGGTGGCGCCAAGGATGACCGTGACAAAGAGGAAGGTCATGACCAGTTCAAACACCAGCGCGGCGGTCACGGAATATTCCCCCAGATAGCCGGCCCCATAGCCGTTCTGGCCCAATCCGTTCGCGGCAAGGCTGTAGCCGGCCTGACCCGAGGCAATCAGCAGCAACAGCGCCGCGCCCAGTGTGGCCCCGGCGAATTGCGCGAGCGCATAGCCCGCGAATTCACCCATCGTCATGCGACCGGCTAGAACCATGCCGAGGCTGACCGCAGGGTTCAGATGCGCGCCGGAAATCGCGCCCAGACCATAGGCCGCCGCGACGATCGACAGGCCAAAGGCCAGCGAGATTCCCAGCATGCCGATCTGCCCCCCCATCAGCACGGCAGAGCCGCAGCCGAACAGGACAAGGATCAGGGTTCCGATCATTTCGGCGATCATGCGATTTTTCATGGTTCACTCTTTACTGTTGTTGACATTGCATGGGCCTGCGACGCGGATGCATGGCCGTATCCGTTGTCTTTTGGCCAAATTTGGCGTATCGCCCAACGGATAGCGGAGTCAGGGGGAAAAACTCTTGCGCGATCTCAAACTGCCCGACCAGCGCCACCCGGAAAAGGCCCATCGGCCCGACAATGCCCAGCCGAGGAAACCCGACTGGATCCGCGTCAAGGCGCCCACCTCTGAGGGCTACAAGCAAACGCGCGAGATCCTGAAGTCGAAAAAGCTGGTGACGGTCTGCGAAGAGGCGGGCTGCCCCAATGTCGGCGAATGCTGGAGCCAGGGTCACGCCACCATGAT
>CALLZQ010000130.1 GCA_937858255.1 uncultured Tabrizicola sp. | reverse complement strand
GCGCGCGCGCCCGGCCCGTCGCCTTGGCGCGGTTCGTCGCGAGGACCGGCCCCAGCAGCGCACCGCAGATCGCCCCATGTGCCGCCGAGGTGATGCCGCCGATCACCCCGGCCAGCCCATGCACCGCGCCCAAACCCGAATTGGGAAGGCCCCCGCCCGCCACAAACCGAGGTCCAGGCCAGCGCGTCGCGCGCGCCGGACTCTTCGCCCTGCATCAGCCGCATCAGCGCAGACAGGCCGGGGGCAATCGCCTCGCGGCTGATTAGATCGGTATAGGCATTGGCCCGGGTGCAGACAAAGGGCTCGATCACCTGGGTGATCGCGTCGAGGCCCGAGGCCAGTGTTACCGCCCGGGGGCAGCCATCGGTCAGGGCCGGATCGACAATGGCGATGCGGGCGATCATCCGGTCATCGCGCAGGCTGACCTTGCGGCCCCGCTCTGGCAGGCCGATCACGGCGTTCTTTGTTACCTCGGCCCCGGTGCCGGCGGTGGTCGGCACGCGATGAAAGGCAGCGGCGGCACCCGCAGCGGCAGGGCGCGACCCACAACCTCAAGATGGTCCATCCCCCCGCCGGGTGCCGGGATCATCGCGGCCAGCGCCTTGCCAAGGTCAATCACCGCCCCGCCGCCCAGGGCCACCACGACCTCAGGCCGAAAGCGGGTTGTCCAGCGCAGCGCCTCTTCCAGCATCGCCAGCGTCGGCTCGGCATAGCAGAGATAGCGCTGCACTTCGGCGCCGCCGGCGGTCAGCGCCTCGACCAGCCAGTCAGAGCGTTCAGTCGTGCGCCCATGAATCACCAGAATCCGCTGGCCAAATTCCAAGGCACCCGCCGCCGCCTCGGCAGCAGTGCCGCGCCCGAACAACAGGCGCGGGGGTTGCTGGATCGAAAAGCTCATACCGCCATCGTCGCCAGAACGGCGCGTTGCCAGCGGGCATATTTCTGGCTGCGCGCGTCTTCGGGCAGGGAAGGTTCGAACCGGCGCTGCAATTTCCAGCCCCGGGCGAATTCTTCGGGCGGCGGGCAAAGGCCGGCCTGCATACCCGCCAGATAGGCGGCGCCGAGGGCGGTGGTTTCGGTGACAACCGGGCGATCGACGGGTGCCCCGAGGATGTCGGAGAGGAATTGCATGGCCCAGTCGCTGGCAGTCATCCCGCCATCCACCCGCAAGACGCCCTCGGCGGCGGCCCCCCAATCGGCGCGCATCGCCTCGAGCAGGTCGCGCGTCTGATAGCCGACGCTTTCCAGCGCCG
>CALLZQ010000129.1 GCA_937858255.1 uncultured Tabrizicola sp. | reverse complement strand
TCTCACCCGTTGCCGGGTCGATGCCAAGGCGGCTGGCGGCATAGAGGTTGTCGCCGACATTGCCTTCGGTGGGCGCACCGGCATTGCGCAGGTGGCTGTTCCACGGCGCGGGGTTGCCCGTACCGAACACCAACGTGTTGGTGTCGATGTCATAGGAACCGCCCAGCCAGGTGGCGCCGCCGCTGGTCTTCCACAGATCGCCCGGCCAGGTCGCGTTCAGCGTCCCGGTCATGGTCGATTCCTGACCGTTCAGCGTGCCCATGTGGCCTTCGATCACCGGGCGGGTCCAGACCAGATCGCCGGTATTGGCATCACGGGCCTGCACTTCGCCGACGATGCCGAATTCACCGCCCGAGTTGCCGGTGATGACCAGACCGTTCACGATCAGCGGCGCGGCAGTGTAGGAATAGCCTTCCTTGTACTCGGCGATCTTCTTGTTCCAGACCACATCGCCGGTCTTGGCGTTCAGCGCCACGATGCGGGCGTCGAGCGTCCCGAAATAGATGTTGTCGCCATAAAGCGCGGCGCCACGGTTGATCACGTCGCAGCAGGGCAGAATGCCTTCGGGCAGACGGGCGTCATACTGCCAGAGTTCCTTGCCGGTCTTCACGTCGATCGCATAGAGGCGCGAATACGAGCCGGTGATATACATCACGCCATCATAGACCAGCGGCTGAGTTTCCTGCCCGCGCTGCTTTTCACCGCCAAGGCTGAAAGCCCAGGCCGGAACCAGGTTCTTCACATTGTCCTTGTTCAGCGTCTCCAGCGGGCTAAAGCGCTGAAGGTTGCGGCCCATGCCGTTGGTCACGACATCGCCTACAGTGGTGGCGTCATTGGCCAGGTCTTCTTCGGTCACACCAGCCCAGGCTGCCGGAGCGGCAGCCATCAGGGCGGCGGTGACAGCGATGACAAAGCGATTCATCCGGGTCTCCTCCCTCGGTTCATGACGACACGGTCCGCCACTCGCTCCCTCCAGCAAGGAAAGCGCCGGTCTGCCTGCATCATCCAGATCACGACGGCGCGAGGGTATTGCACATTGGTCGTAAGACCTTTGGCCCGCTTGCCGCTGACACGCCGTGGCGATGCGGGGCGGCGGGGCCGCGACAGTGGTGGCAAAGGATAGGATTGGCCGGGAATCAACCGCAGTCGCGCCCCGGATGGCGCGAGGGGGATTCGCCTCTGCCCGGCACAGGCGGCGCCCTCCCGCCGCCACAGACCGGGCCGATCAGTGCGTCAAGGTCGCCAGATAGGCGAGGATAAAGTCCTGCACCACCGGATCGACAATACCGACGTGGCGCATCTTGGTGCCGGGCACAAAGCCCTGATTATCCTCGATCCAGGCGCGCAGGGCCTGCGGCGTCCAGACGAAAGAGGCATTGGTCAGCGCCTCGGAATAGGGGTAACCCTCAAAGCTGCCTGCCTTGCGGCCGACCACGCCTTCCAACAGCGGCCCATAAGAGGTCTTGTCCGCATCCACCGAATGACAGCGACGGCATTCGGCATTGAACAGATCCTGCCCTGCCTTGACCTTGATTTCATTGAATACCTTTGGCTCGTCCGCCGCCGCCGGCAGGGCCAGCATCAGCGTCAGGGCCAGCCCGGGCATAAGGGATTTCATCGTTGCGTCTCCTCGCATCAGGGTTGCGCGTTTCCGCCTTTGGTGATGAACCCTGACGGCGGCACGCGACTTGACGCAGGTCAAAACCAGCCGGTGCTATGGTCGTAGATCGGGCAGGAAAATAGTCGTAGTCCAAAGGTCGAATTTCGCCCCGCCACAGGCTTGCTAGGCTGTGCGCAAGATCGGGAGGAGATCATCATGACGTTTACTCGCAGCCTTATGGGGGCCGTGGCCGCCCTTGCCCTGACCGGCGCCGCCTTTGCTGAAGAGGCGACCCTGCGCATCGCCACGCAAGTCTCGGGCACGGTGAACTGGGAACTGACCACCATCGCCGCCAACGGCCTGGACAAGGCCAATGGCTTTACCATGGCGGTGCAGGATGTGGCCGCCGGCCCCGCCGCACAGGTGGCATTTCAGGGCGGCGAGGCGGATGTGATCGTCTCTGACTGGCTCTGGGTCGCGCGGATGCGGGCTGAGGGCAATGATTACGTCTTTATCCCCTATTCCAAGGCCGTGGGTGCGCTGATGGTCAAGGGCGACAGCCCGGCACAAAGCCTGATGGACCTGAAAGGCAAAAAGATCGGCATCGCCGGCGGCCCGGTGGACAAGAGCTGGCTGATCCTGCGCGCCTATGCGCAAAGCCAGGGCTTTGATCTGCAAGGTGAAACCGAGCAGGTTTTCGGCGCCCCGCCCCTGATCTTTGAAACCGCGCTGAATGGCGAAACCGATGGCGCCATCAACTTCTGGCACTTCAACGCCAAGGCCGAGGCGGCAGGCTTCCGCCCGCTGATGACGGTTTCCGAGGCGGCGCTGTCGCTGGGCCTGTCGGATCAGACCCCGCTTCTGGGCTATGTGGTCAAGGGCGAATTCCTGCGCGCCCATCCCGAACTGGTCTCGGGCTTTGCCGCCGCCAGCCGTGCCGCCAAGGATCTGCTGGCCAGCGACGATACCGTATGGGAGGCGCTGCGCCCGATGATGAATGCCAAGTCGGATGCGCAATTCGAGGCGCTGAAGGCCGGTTTCCGCGCCGGTATCCCGGCCCCCGGCCCGGTGGATGAGGCGGCGGCGGCCAAGATGCTGGAGATCATGGCGACGCTGGGTGGCGAAGACCTGATGGGCAAGACCACCGCTCTGCCCGAAGGCGTGTTTGTTCAGCCGGCAAGCTGACCCCGGATGACCAAGGCGGCGCTCTCCCTGAGGCTGACCGAGGCATGTCATGGACAGGTCCCCGTTCTGGGTGACCTGTCCTTGCACATTCAGCGGGGCGAACGGGTGGCGCTGACCGGCCCCTCGGGCGTGGGCAAGACCACGCTGTTGCGGGTGATCGCGGGGCTGCACGGCGCTTGGCGCGGCCAGATGGACCGGCCGGGCAAGCTGGCCATGGTGTTTCAGGACCCGACCCTGATGCCCTGGCGCAGCGCCGTGGAGAATATCACCATTCCGACGAAATGCCCCGCCGATCAGGCACGGCACCTGATGGCCGAGATGGGCCTTGCCGGGATGGAGGGTCGCTTTCCCGACCAGATGTCGCTGGGCCAGCAGCGGCGGCTGTCGCTGGCCCGTGCGCTGGCCGCCGGGCCGGATTTGTTGCTGATGGACGAACCCTTTGTCTCACTCGATCCGCAGACGGCGGATGAGATGATGACGCTGATCGACCAGAGCCTGTCTGCGCGCGGCGTGGCACTCTTGCTGGTCACCCATGCCGAGGCCGAGGCGCAGCGGCTGACGGGCCGGATCCTGCGCCTTGGCGGCAGCCCCGGCCGCATTCTGGCCGAAACCACCCGCGTACCAGCCTAAGCCCTAGAACATCGGCGCATATTTCCAGTTGTCGGCATCGGGCGTGACCTCATCAAGGTCGTAGTCCGCCGCCTGAAGCCGCTGCGCCGTCGGCAGGCCAAGGCTGGCCGCGCGATCAACCAGCGCCCGGCCGCCCTGAACGTCCTGCACCACCCCGCGCCCGCGCATCATGTCGAGGCCAAGGTTGTACATGCCCACCGGATCCCCCGCCTCGGCGGCGCGGCGATCCCATTCCGCCGCGCGATCAGGGTCCATCGGCGCGCCAAGGCCGTTATCGTCAAGCTGCGCCATCCATGTCATCGCCCCGGTATATCCCGCCGCCGCGCAGGCCTCGAACAAGGCGCGCGCCTGCTCATGCCGCCCCGCCTTGGTGACGAAATAGCCCGAGGCACAGGTGGTCATCGACACCTCGCCCCGCGCCACATTGTCAAGCAGCCGGTTGACCGACATTTCCTCGGGGTTCAGCAGCCCCTCACCTTCGGTCTCGGCAAAGGCCGGGGTGGCCAGCAGGGCCAGAGCGACAAGAAAGCGCATCAAATTTCCTCCACGATTGCCGGAAGGCTAGCGGAGAATCGACCTCAGATCACCTCTGCCATGGTCGTAGATCAGTACCAGGCGTCGGCCATGCCCTCTTTGCGGCGGGCGATGAAATCGGTCAGGCCGTCACGGATCCCCTCATCCAGCCCGGGCGCCTGATATTCTGCCAGCCGCCGTTTCCAGGCCTTGTTGGCGCGGGTCGCGGCATCGGTACTGCCCGCGGCCTCCCATTTTTCAAAGGGTTCATTGTCGGACAAATCGCTGTCCCAGAACGCCGTTTCATAATGCGCGACGGTATGCGAGCAGCGGAAGAAGTGGTGGCCCGGGCCCACCTCGGCAAAGGCATCGACCGCCAGTTGGTCGTCATCCACCCGCACGCCATCAAGATAGGCATGCAGCGCCCCGCAAAGATCGGCGTCCAGCATGAATTTCTCATAGGACATCGACAAGAGGCCATCGAGAAAGCCCGCCGAATGCAGGATGAAATTCGCCCCGCAATGGATGGCCGAGAGCATGGACATCGTGCCCTCCATCATCGCCTGCGCATCGGGCAGCTTCGAGGTGGTAAAGTTGCCTGCGCAGCGCAGCGGCAGGTTCAGCCGCCGGGCCAACTGGCCGATGACCATCGAGCCGATCGCCGGCTCGGGCGGGCCAAAGGGCGGCGAGCCAGAGCGCATCGCCCTCCGCGACAGGAAATTGCCAAAGATCGCCGGCGCGCCGGGACGCTCCAACTGCGTCAGCGCGCAGCCTGCCATGGTCTCGGCCAGCGATTGCGCAATGGCCCCGGCGCTTGTCACCGGCCCCATCGCCCCGCCAAGGATAAAGGGCACCACCACCGCCGCCTGATTGGCCCGCGCATAGGCCCGCAGCGACTTGGTCATGGTGCCATCCCAGACCAGCGGCGAGTTGACGTTGACATTGCCAAGAATGACGCAGTTCTGTTCGACGAAATCGGCGCCAAACAGGATCCGGCACATCTCGATACTGTCCTCGGACCGCTCTTCGGCGGTGACAGACCCCATGAAGGGGCGGGCCGACAGTTCGATATCGGCCATCACCATGTCGAGATGGGGCTTGTTCACCGGCACATCGGTCGGCCCGCAGATGGTGCCCCCCGAGTGGTGAAAGTTGGGGCTGGACTGCGCGAGTTTGATGAAGTTGCGGAAGTCTTCGATGGTGCCAAAGCGGCGGCCCTTGTCCAGATCCATGACAAAGGGGCTGCCATAGGCGGGGGAAAACACCACGTTCCTGCCGCCGATCTGCACCGAATTGGCAGGATTGCGGGCGTGCTGGGTAAACTGCGCAGGCGCCGTGCGCAGGATTTCCCGCAGCATTCCCGGCGGAAACTTGACCGTCAGTCCATCCACTTCGGCCCCGGCCCGGCGCCAATGGTCCAGTGCCACCGGATCGTCGCGAAACTCGATGCCCGTCTCTGCCAGAATGCGGTCGGCGGCGGCCTCGATCTTTTGCAGGCTCTCCTCGCCCAGAATGTCATAGGGCGGAATGTTGCGCGTGATATAGGGCCGGCCCATGCCGCCGCCCTTGTGCGCCCGTTCTGCCTGCCGTGCCTGCCGCCCCGATCTGCGATGTTCGTTCATGTGCATCCTCCGCCGCTGTGCCTATGACAGCGCCCGAGGCGGCGAGATGTCCGCATCGGGCGCGACGGTTGAATGTCTGATTGCGGCGTTTCAGATCAGGTAACGACATCCGGGCTGGTGCGGCCCGTGAACTCGGCCAGCCGCGACAGCGTATGGGCCGCGCTGATCACCGGGCCAAGCGCCTCTTGAGGGTCGCGGTCCAGCCCCTCGGGGCCCGGCGCGTAGCGTTCAAGATAGACGCGCAGCGTCGCCCCCTCGGTGCCGGTGCCCGACAGACGCAGGACGATCCGGCTGCCATCGGTAAAGAGGATGCGTATCCCCTGTTTGGCGCTGACACTGCCATCGACCGGGTCGGTATAGGCGAAATCATCGGCGGACTGGATGGTCAGCCCCTCAATCTGGGTCCCCGGCAGGCCCGGCAGGGCGGCGCGCAGGGCGGCAACCATCTCATCGGCCTTGTCGCTGGCAATCGCCTCGAAGTCATGGCGGCTGTAGTAATTGCGGCCATAGTCGCGCCAATGCGCCTCAAGGATTTCGCGCACCGATTGCTTGCGCACCGCCAGAATGTTCAGCCACAGAAGGATAGCCCAGAGCCCGTCCTTTTCCCGCACATGGTCTGACCCGGTGCCGAAACTTTCCTCGCCGCATAGCGTGGCGCGCCCCGCGTCCAAGAGATTGCCAAAGAATTTCCAGCCGGTCGGGGTCTCAAACTTGGCGATCCCCAGCTTGTCCGCCACCCGATCGGCGGCAGCCGAGGTCGGCATCGAGCGGGCGACACCGGCCAGCCCCTTGGCATAGCCCGGCGCCAGATGCGCATTGGCCGCCAGAACGGCCAAACTGTCCGAGGGCGAGACATAGATGCCGCGCCCGACCACCATGTTGCGGTCGCCATCGCCATCGCTGGCGGCGCCGAAATCGGGGGCATCCGCGCCCATCATCTCGGCCATCAGCTCATGCGCCCAAGTGGGGTTCGGATCGGGGTGCATCCCGCCGAAATCGGGCAAGGGCGTGCCATGGGTCACGGTGCCCCGTGTCGCGCCAAGGCGGTTTTCGAGGATCTCGGTCGCATAGGGGCCGGTGACGGCGCACATGCTGTCCATCCGCATCCGAAACCCGCCCGCGAACATCGCCCGCAGCGCCGGGAAATCGAAAAGGCCCTCCATCAACGCGGCATAGTCGGCCACGGGATCGACGACCTCCACCACCATTTCCCCCAGCGACTTGCGCCCGAGGGTCTGGATATCGACATCCTGAGACTCGAGGATCTTGTATTCGGTGATCTCGGTGGTGCGCTGAAACATCGCCTCGGTCACGGCCTCGGGCGCGGGGCCGCCGTTGGGCATGTTGAACTTGACGCCAAAATCCTCATTCGGGCCGCCGGGGTTGTGGCTGGCCGACATGATGATGCCGCCATCGGTCGCATTCAGCCGGATCAGGTGGCTGGCGGCCGGGGTGGACAGAAGCGCGCCCTGCCCCACGATTACCCGCGCCGCGCCGTTGGCGGCGGCCATGCGCAGGATCACCTGGGCCGCGCGGTCGTTGAAATAGCGCCCGTCGCCGCCGAGGACGAAGGTCTTTCCCTCGGCCCCCACCACATCGAAAATCGACTGCACGAAATTCTCAAGGTAATGCGGCCCCATGAACACCGGGGTCTTCTTGCGCAATCCGCTGGTGCCCGGTTTTTGCCCGGCAATCGGCTGGGTCTTTACGTTGGTGATCATCGCTTCCCTCCCTTGGGATGGCCCGTCTCCGGGGCCGAATGAAACATCAGAACAGATTGTGCGGGCAAGGTGGCGGGCGCCGCGCCATCGGTCAAAACGGGGGGCGTCGTGGCGAGCGTGGGGACCCCATCCGCCCCATCCGGCAGGCAGAGGGGGACCGCGCCCCCCGCGGTGCCAAAAAGCAGGA
>CALLZQ010000128.1 GCA_937858255.1 uncultured Tabrizicola sp. | reverse complement strand
TTCTTGAGGACCTTGTGATGCCGAACGCGAGACTCGTCTTCATCGCCGCGCCCGAGCCGGGCAGACTGCCTGCGCCCGAGGCGCGCAGCCCCACGCATTCCGCCGTCACATTGGTCGAATATTTCAACATGTCGCGCAGGATGCCGGTCAGGTCTTCGCTCTCGACAGCGGCAAGCTCTTGCCCCGGCGGCAGGGTTGAGACCGTTTCGGCGGCGGGCAACGTGATTCCCTGCGCACGGGCGAGGGTCTGGAAAACCTCGGCCACATAGAGGCCCGGCAGACGCACCGGCAACCAGCGCCCGCCCCCCTTGCCCAGACCGCTGTCGGCCACGCTCCACTCTTCGGCCCGGTCCCCGACCGCATGGGTGAACAGCGGCGCCTGCCGATGCGCCACATCCATCCGCACCATGCGCACCGGCGGCACGAACCGCTCGCCCCGGGCATCCATGGTGACGCCCCAACCCTGCCCCTGCCGTTTCCATTCGAAATAGACACGGTTAAAGTTCAGATTCAGCCCGCCCAGGCCCGGATTATAGCCCACCTGCACCGGCTGATCGCCGGCGATGCCACGGATATCTGGCAGGGCGCCGCCCCAGATCAGGAAACGCCCCGTAACCCCCTTGACCCCGCGCGTGGCCAGTGCCGCCGCCAGATCGCCCAACTGATCGGTTTGCAGGGTCGGATCGCCACCGCCCGCCAGCACCAGATCGCCCTGCACGAGGCCCGCCTCGACCGGCCCCGTCGCCACCACCCTCGTCCGAAACCGGAAGCCCGGCCCCAGCCGGTCAAGCGCGTAGAGCGAGGTGATGGCCTTGGCAACACTGGCGGGGGGCACCAGATCATCGGACGCCCGCGATTCCAGAATGGCGCCCGTCTCGGCATCCATCACGACGAAACTCACCAGCCCCGTCAGCTTGGCCGCGGCGACCAAGGCATCGGAACTGCCACCCACCGGGGTCGAGCGCGGCGCCTGCCCCCGCGCGGGCGGACGAGGCGAGCGGTCGGGCGCCTCGGCCAAGGCCGCCCCGCCGGGGGCCAACATCCCGGCCAAAGCCAGAGACACGAATGAGCGACGCGAAAGCATACCGTTGAAATCCCTTGCTTACCCCGCAGCTTATGCGACAGGCGCCAAGGATTTCAACTGCGCCATTCCCCCCGCGCCCGGATCTCGGTCGAGGAGGTGTCATCCAGCGGCAGGTTCACAAAACCCCAGACCGGGGCTGGGTGAAACTCCAACGCCTCGCCGCGTTGCAGGCGTTTCTGGCGGAACACCTGCGCGGCATGGCTGAGGCGGGGCCCACAGGAGAGGGCGAGCGCGTCGTGCTGGAAG
>CALLZQ010000127.1 GCA_937858255.1 uncultured Tabrizicola sp. | reverse complement strand
CGTCATCCAGCCCGCCCGACAGCGTGTCATCGTCATCGCCGCCATAGATGCTGTCATTGCCCATACCGCCAGCGAGAGCATCGCGGTTATTGTCGGCATCGGGGTCGACCGCATCGACGAGATGGGTCGGATCGGTCGCATCCTCACGGGAGCCGCCATAGATCCGTTCATTGCCCAGATCGCCGGTCACGGAGTCATTGCCCTCACCCGCCTGGATGAAGTCGTCACCGTCATTGCCCTGAACGCTGTCGTCGTCGTCGCCCGCCTCGACATGGTCATCGCCCGCGCCGGCAATGATCACGTCATTGTCGTCGCCGGTCAGGATGGTGTCATTGCCCGCGCCGGCCGAGACGGTATCCCTATCGTCAGACGGGTCAGTATCGGCGCCATAAAGCCCCGGGAAAGCCCGGTCGGGCGAGTGGGCCACGCCCGGCTCGGTCGTGTCGATATGGTCGTTGCCGCCGCCGGCCTCGACCGAGTCATTGCCCGCGCCGCCGTTGATCGTATCGGCACCATCGCGGCCTTCCAGCGTGTCGTTGCCGTCGCCGCCGTCGAGCAGGTTGTCGCCCAGACCGCCGTTGACCAGATCGTCATCCGCACCGCCAAACAGGCTGTCGTCATCGGCACCGCCGGCAAGCGTATCGTCGCCATTGCCGCCATACATCTCATCATTGCCGCCGTCGCCGGTGGCCACGTCATTGCCTTCACCGCCATAGACCAGATCGTCGCCAGCACCTGCGGTGATGTCGTCATCGCCGAGCAGCGAATAAACCGTGTCATTGCCGCCGCCCGCCAGCACGATGTCATCCTGCGGCGCCTCGCCCGGCAAAAGGGCGTCATTATGGTCGATCATGTCGCCTTCGGGGTCACCGGTATAGGCGAAGTCGATCAGATCATCGCCGCCGGTGCCCTCGACAAGGCCGTCGCCCATATTTTTGGGGATATTGTCCACGGTATCCGAGATCGAGAAATACTCGACCTTGCCCTGGAAAAAGTCGTCGATGTTCTGCAACGTGCCCGCAGGCGATTGCGCCTGATCGCCACCGATGATCCAGTTCTGGTTGATCGCGCCCATGTCCATGGTCAGACCTGCCGGAACCGTATCGGCAAAGCTGGCGCCCGAGTTCAGATTGTCGATGGTCAGATAGCCGCCCGTCCCGGTCTCATCCCAGGAATAGGTGACCTTCACCTCATCTCCCGGATTGTAAAAGCCGGTGGGCGTGGTGAACGAGGTCGAGCCGGTATCGGTCTCATGCGTGATCTGGATCACGCCATCGGGCAGCAACTCGATGCGATAACCGCCATCAGTGGTGCCGCTGCTGTCGCGCGACAGCACCGTGCGCGGCACATTGAAATTTGTGGATTCGTCGATGGTGAACTGGATTTCCAGCGTGCCCTGCGGCAACTGGAACACCGGATCGTTCACGATCTTGACGATATCGTTGATTCCGTCCAGCACCGCCTGCTGACCGTCCGAGGCGGCACCGTTGAAATAGAACCCGTTCTGCTCGCCATTCGCAGGCGCGCTGTCCATTGCGTTCGTGGACGGATCATTCAGGTTGTAGAGCGCGAAAACCGGCATCTTCACTTCCTCACAAATTCCAGGAAGCAAAGGCAGCTTCCCCTTATGACCGCCTCGACCCAGATGGACCGAGCGCACGAGGACGCCAAATTCCGGTGCAATAGCGGCCCGGAGACTGACGTCACACGGCCTACCGCTTGAAAGACAAGGCGATACCGCCCGGCAACTTGACGTTGCCGGTTAAATACCCACAGAGTCATGGTCCCTTAATGGACCCCTACCCCGCTTTTCCCTGTCCTGGTGCTTGGCAGCACACTGTCACAAGACGGCCGCCCCCACGGCCTGATGTCTTACCCAGTTAGACAAATAGATATTTACCTGCCCTTAAGGCTGATAGGAAGTAAAAAAAGGCGGTGATGCGGCAGCCTTTCGGATGTATCGCCCCGGTTTTCCACAGGTTTTTCGCTCTCGGCGTGTGTGACGCCCCCCGGTCGTTGCCGCTGGGGAAACAATTTCACAAACCGAACCCGCGCCTGATTCCGTTACTTTCCAAGGAAAATCGCCCGGATTTTCGCATCTGGCCCGAACAGATTGTCATTCGGTTCAACCGTCAGACCGGAAACAATCGAAAGATGTCCAAAAGAATTAACTAAGACGAGGATTTGCGCCAATTCGGGCCAGAATGCGGCAAGCCGCTGTTCTGCCAGACGCATCAATCCTACGCGGCAGATCAGTTTCCGCAGGGGAAAGGAAAAAGTCGCTTAAACTTGTGCGAATCGCCCGGCGATTCTGTGCCGGCGCAAAACGCCCCTGATCGGGCTGAATTTTCTGGAGCTTTGGTACCCAAGGTCGGACTCGAACCGACAAGCCTTGCGGCGGCGGATTTTGAATCCGCTGCGTCTACCATTCCGCCACTTGGGCCCCAAAGGCGATGTAGCCGCAGGGGCCCGCGCCGCCAACTGTCTGCGCGATCAAAGCCGATCCGTGCCGAAAGTATCGCAGGCGTCGAGCCGGCCAGAATTGTAGCCGGTCACAAACCAGCGCGAACGCTGCTCGGACGTGCCATGGGTAAAGGTGTGCGGCATCGGCCGCTGACCGGCCGCGCGCTGCAATGTGTCATCGCCGATCTGGCGCGCTGCATTCACCGCCTCTTCCAGATCGCCGCGTTCGATAGAGCCAAAGGTTTCCGACGCCTGCCGCGCCCAGATCCCCGAGAGACAATCCGCCTGCAACTCGATACGCACCGAGATCGCATTGCTTTCCGCCTCGCTGACGCGGGCGCGGACCTGATTGGCTTGCTCAAGAATCCCCAGTTCGTTCTGAACGTGATGCGCGATCTCATGCGCCACGACATAGGCAGCCGCGAAATCGCCCTTGGCCCCCAGGCGCCGATCGAGCGTCACGAAGAAATCGGTGTCGAGATAGGCCTTGCGGTCGAGAGGGCAGTAAAACGGCCCCGTGGCACCGCTCGCGCCGCCGCAGGGGCTTTGCGTTGCGCCGGAAAACAGTACCAATGTCGCTGGCTGATAGCTGCGGCCCAACTGATCGCGGAACACATCGGCCCAGACTTCTTCGGTATCGGCCAGCGTCACCGAAACGAATTCGGCCGCCGCGCGGTCCTGGTCGGTCATTTCACGCGACGCGGTCGCCGGCTGGCCGCCCCCCTCGAGCAAGGGGGTCACGTCGATACCCAGGAAATAGCCGATCAAGAGGACAGCGATCATGCCGACACCGCCGACCGCCACACCGCCCCGTGCCGGTTGACCGCGCCGGTCCTCGATATTGCTGCTGCCACGACGCCCACGCCATTCCATGCCGATACCCTCTCACCAGTGACCCACCCGATCACGCCATCGTCAACGTAAACCGGCGCCTCGGGTTCCGCCAGCATTCTTGACCTTGGCACCGACGCGTGCTGCAAGAGGCCAGCGTCGGCAGGTGCCGCCGTAACTTTGCCAAGGGCAGCCCCGATGATCCGCGCGCTTTACGACTGGACGATCCGCCTGGCCGAACATCCGCGTGCGCTCTGGGCGCTGGCGGTGATTGCCTTTATCGAAAGCTCGGTCTTTCCGATTCCGCCGGATATTCTGATGATCCCGATGATCCTTGCCACGCCACGCCGTGCCTTTGTGATCGCCGGGGTCGCCACGGTCGCCTCGGTGCTGGGCGGCCTGTTCGGCTATTGGATCGGCGCGGTGCTTTTCGACCAGATCGGCCTGCCGGTGCTGGAGTTCTATGGCAAGACCGGCAATTTCGAGACCTTCAGCCAGACCTATAATGACTGGGGGGCCTGGGCGGTGCTGATCGCCGGCGTCACCCCCTTTCCCTATAAGGTAGTCACCATCCTGTCGGGCAGCACGGGGCTGGATCTGGTGGTGTTCATCCTGGCCTCGGTTCTGGCCCGGGGGCTGCGGTTTTTCGTGCTGGCGGCGCTGCTGTGGAAATTCGGCCCGCCAATCCGCGACTTCATCGAGCGCCGGCTGGGGCTGATGTTCACCCTGTTTGTCCTGGGGCTGCTGGGCGGCTTTTATCTGCTGAGGTATCTGTGATGACTGGCTTTCTGCGCAATCTTTCACCGAAACTGTTGGTGCTGCTGGCGGGCCTTGGCTCGGCGGCGGTGCTGGGCGGGGCTTTTGCCTTTCAATATATCGGCGGTCTGGCGCCCTGCACGCTGTGCCTGTGGCAGCGCTGGCCCCATGCGGCGGCGGTCGTGATCATGGGCGTCGCCCTGTTGTGGCGCCCCGCACGGGGGCGTGCGCTGCTGGGGGCGGTGGCGGCGCT
>CALLZQ010000126.1 GCA_937858255.1 uncultured Tabrizicola sp. | reverse complement strand
ACGTCGGTGGACTGATCCATCACGATCACCGCCGCCGTGCCCAGACCCGACCGCTGCTCGCGCAGCCAGTCGAAATCCATGATCGCATCGTCACATTGCGCCTGCGTCAGCAGCGGCACGGATGAGCCCCCCGGGATCACCGCTTTCAGGTTCTTCCACCCGCCACGCACGCCGCCGCAATGTTCCTCGAGCAGGGTTTTCAGCGGGATCGACATCGCCTCTTCGACGACGCAGGGGTTGTTCACATGGCCCGAGATGCCAAAGAGCTTGGTCCCGGCATTGTTCGGACGGCCAAAGCCGGCAAACCATTCCGGGCCACGGCGCAGGATGGTGGGAACCACCGCGATGGATTCGACGTTGTTCACCGTGGTCGGGCAGCCGTAAAGGCCCGAACCAGCCGGGAACGGCGGTTTCATCCGGGGCATGCCCTTCTTGCCCTCAAGGCTTTCCAGCAGCGCGGTTTCTTCGCCGCAGATATAGGCGCCGGCACCGTGATGCAGGAACAGGTCGAAATCCCAGCCCGATTTGGCGGCATTCGGCCCCAGCAGGCCCGCCTCATAGCATTCGTCGATCGCGGCCTGGAGCGCCTCGCGTTCACGAATATATTCGCCGCGGATGTAGATGTAGCAGGTGTTGGCGTTCATCGCGAAGCTGGCGATCAGCGCACCTTCGATCAGGGTATGCGGATCATGCCGCATGATCTCGCGGTCTTTGCAAGTGCCGGGTTCGGATTCATCGGCGTTGATGACCAGATAGGCCGGGCGACCATCCGACTGCTTGGGCATGAAGGACCACTTCAGGCCGGTGGGAAAGCCCGCACCGCCCCGGCCACGCAGACCCGAGGCCTTGACCTGCTCGATGATCTTGTCGCGCCCGCGCGAAATGATCTCGGCGGTGCCATCCCAATGCCCGCGCTTCATCGCGCCCTTCAGGCTGCGGTCATGCATCCCGTAGAGGTTGGTAAAGATGCGGTCCTGATCCTTGAGCATCAGCTCTCTCCTTCAACCCTGACGCTTGCGCCAGATCTGATACGTCACGACCAGCGCCCAGAAGACCGCGGCCAGGGCGGCGAAGTCGAAGAGGAGGGCATAGCGGCCCTCTACCCCCCCCTTCCCGCCGACATATTGCGCCCCCATCCACAAGAGCATGGCCCCGGCGATGACAAAGGCGACCATCCGCGCCTGCCGTGCCAGTTGCCGTTCCTGCTCAGGGTCGGGAAGCGCCATTCACCGCCCTCAGTAATCGTTGGTCTTGGCCCGGATGCGGAATGCCTCCAGACCCTCGGTCACAATCAGCTTGGCCTGTGCCACCCACTTGTCACGGGTCACACGGCCACGGAAGCCTTTGAGGTTGCTGTCCATCCACGCCACCTCGGCCGCGCCCCAGTTGGCGATCTGGTCAAAGTGGAAGATGCCTAGCGAATGGCACAGCTTTTCCAGCGCCGGGCCGATGCCCTCAATCTCCTTGAGGTTATCGGCCATGCCACCGCGCGGGGCGTCGATGCCCTGCGGCTGGCTGCCTTCGGAAACCTCTTCAACGGGCGCCGGATCGGCCTTGGACACCGGCTTGGCAATAGACTGCGCCGGTGCCTCTTGCACCGTCACCCCGGTTGCATCGGCGGGCATCCCGGCGGCCGGTTTCGCCTCGGCCGGTTTGCCGGTCGCAGGCGCGGGTTCAGCGGGCTTGCGCTGCCAAGGGGTCGTCAGTGGCACTTCGGTGCCGTCGATCCGCTTGACCACATCGCCAATATCCACGGCCAGTTGCGCCGAGGCATTGTACTGCTGCCGCCCGCTCTCGAATTCCTTGAGGCTGGTCAGCCCCTTTTTCGGCTCGGCGGCATAGCGGCCATTCTGAGGGCCGGGCACCGGCACCTCACCCTTCGAGAAACGCCCGATCAATTCGCGCAGTTTCTCAGGCGTCAGATCCTCGTAATAGTCCTTGCCGATCTGGGCCATCGGCGCATTCGCGCAGGCGCCCATGCACTCGACCTCTTCCCAGGAAAACTTGCCATCGGCAGAGAGCTGATGCGGCCCGGGGGCGATCAGTTCCTTGCAGACAGCCACCAGATCCTCGGCCCCGCAGATCATGCACGAGGTGGTGCCGCAAATCTGCACATGGGCAATGGAACCAACGGGTTGCAACTGGAACATGAAGTAGAAGGTCGCCACTTCCAGCGCACGGATATAGGCCATGCCCAGCATATTCGCGACATATTCGATCGCCGGACGGGTCAGCCAGCCATGCTGTTCCTGCGACCGCCACAACAGCGGAATGATCGCCGAGGCCTGACGCCCCTCGGGGTATTTCGAGATCTGCCCCCGCGCCCAGGCGAGGTTCGCGGGCGTGAATTCAAACGAGGCAGGCTGGTCTTTGTGAAGGCGGCGCAGCATTAGCGGTCGATCTCCCCGAACACGACGTCCATGGTGCCGATGATGGCGGAAACGTCGGCCAGTTGGTGGCCCTTGGCGATGTAATCCATGGATTGCAGGTGCAGGAACCCGGGCGCGCGGATCTTGGCGCGATAGGGTTTGTTGGTGCCATCGGCCACCAGATAGACGCCGAATTCGCCCTTGGGGGCCTCAACCGCCGCATAGACCTCACCCGCGGGCACATGGAAGCCCTCGGTATAGAGTTTGAAGTGGTGGATCAGCGCTTCCATCGAGGTCTTCATCTCGCCGCGTTTCGGGGGCGTGATCTTGCCCCGGGCCAGCACATCGCCCTTGGCCTCGCGCAGCTTGGCGATGGCCTGCTTGATGATGCTGGTCGACTCGCGCATTTCCTGCATCCGGCAGAGATAACGGTCATAGCAGTCACCGTTCTTGCCCACCGGGATCTTGAAGTCGAATTCGTCGTAGCACTCATAGGGCTGCGCGCGGCGCAAATCCCAGGCAAGGCCCGAACCGCGCACCATGACGCCGGAATAGCCCCATTTCTGGATGTCATCCTCGGTCACGATGCCGATATCGGCATTGCGCTGCTTGAAGATGCGGTTCTCGGTCAGCAGGCCGTCGATATCATCCAGTACGCGCGGGAATTCCTCGGCCCATTGCTCAATGTCATTGAGCAGCGCCGGCGGCAGATCCTGATGCACCCCACCCGGGCGGAAATAGGCGGCGTGCAGACGCGCGCCACAGGCCCGCTCATAGAACACCATCAGCTTTTCACGCTCTTCAAAGCCCCAGAGCGGCGGCGTCAGGGCGCCCACGTCCATGGCCTGCGTGGTGACGTTCAAGAGGTGGTTCAGAACCCGGCCGATTTCCGAATAGAGCACCCGGATCAACTGGGCGCGACGCGGCACCACCGTGCCGGTCAGCTTTTCAATCGCCAGACACCAGGCATGTTCCTGATTCATCGGCGCCACATAGTCGAGGCGGTCGAAATACGGCAGGTTTTGTAGGTAGGTTCGGCTTTCCATCAGCTTTTCGGTGCCGCGATGCAAAAGGCCGATATGCGGATCGCAGCGTTCCACGATCTCGCCATCCAGCTCCAGCACCAGACGCAACACACCGTGCGCCGCCGGGTGTTGCGGGCCGAAGTTCAGGTTGAAATTGCGGATCTTCTGCTCGCCCGTCTCGATATCGGTCGAGCCGTCGTCATATTGATGCTTGCGGATATCGCCGTCCATCACTTCGCCCCCGCCTTGTCGTCACCGGGCAGCACATATTGCGCACCCTCCCAAGGCGACATGAAATCGAACTGCCGGTATTCCTGAACCAGCTTGACCGGCTCATAGACTACGCGCTTTTGCGCCTCGTCATAGCGAACCTCGGTGTAACCGGTGGTCGGAAAATCTTTGCGCAGCGGATGACCGCGGAAACCGTAGTCGGTCAGGATGCGGCGCAGATCCGGGTGGTTCGAGAACAGGATCCCGAACATGTCGAAAATCTCACGCTCGAACCAGTTGGCACTGGGGTGGACCTCGATCACCGAGGGCACCATCTCATCCTCATCCACGGCAATACGCACGCGGATACGGTGGTTCTGGTACATCGACAGGAAGTGATAGACCACATCGAACCGCTTTTCCCGCGTGGGGTAATCGACTGCGGTGATATCGACGAGGGTCGAGAATTTGCAGGCGCCATCGTCGCGCAGAAATTCGACGAAATCGGCGATGCGATCAGCCGCCACATCCACCGTCAGCTCGCCAAAGGCGACCCCGGTCGCCACCACGTCATTCGGACGCTTCAGCTCAATATGGGCGGCCAGTTCGTTCAGGGCTTCGGACATCGGTTTTCCTCAGCGGGTCAAAGAGCCGGTACGGCGGATTTTGCGTTGCAGCTGAAGGATGCCGTAAAGCAGCG
>CALLZQ010000125.1 GCA_937858255.1 uncultured Tabrizicola sp. | reverse complement strand
CACGGGCGCCGGCCATGTTGCGGCCATGGGTGGTGGTGCGAGAGCGGTAGACGGGCATGGGATCCTCCGGTCAGCGGTTGAGGGTGAAGTGGCACCCCCTGCGCCCGTGGTCAAGCGCATTAGGGGGAAAAGCTCCGCAAATCCTGCCTTCCGGGGGTTTCGCCGCCCGGCGGGCGGGTGTACCCCATGGCCATGGCGCGAATGTTGGAGGGCACATGCGGCACGGCGGTCAGGTTCTGGTGGAAAGTCTGGTGGCGCTGGGGGCGCGTCGGGCCTTCGGCGTTCCGGGGGAAAGCTATCTGGCGGTGCTGGATGCGCTGCATGATACGGCGGGGCAACTCGACTTCATCAACAGCCGCAATGAGGGGGGCGCGGCCTTTATGGCGGCGGCCTGGGGCAAGCTGACGGGCAGCCCCGGCATCTGCATGGTGACGCGGGGGCCGGGGGTGACCAATGCCTCGATCGGCATTCACACCGCGATGCAGGATTCCGCGCCGATGATATGCTTTGTCGGGCAGGTCGGCACCGACATGAAGGGGCGCGAGGCCTTTCAGGAAATCGACTATCGCGCCGTCTTTGGCACCATGGCGAAATGGGCGGTGGAAATCGACAGGGTCGAGCGTATCCTCTCGCGCGCCTGGACCATGGGGCGGTCAGCGCGGCCCGGCCGGGTGGTGGTGGCGCTGCCCGAGGATATGCTCTCTTCGGCCTGCGAGGCGTCGGCCCTGACCGGCCCGATCCGATTGGCCGAGCCTGCGCCGGATGCGCAGGCCCTGCGCGAGGCGCGGGCGATGCTGGCCGCGTCGGCGCGGCCCCTGATCCTGATCGGGGGCTGCAACTGGACCGGGGCAGGGCAGGCGGCGATGCAGGCCTTTGCCGAGGCGTCGAACATCCCCGTCATCGCGGCGTTCCGGTATCAGGACATGTTCGACAACCACTCACCCGTCTATGCGGGTGAGGCAGGCGTGGGCATGCCGGCGCATGTCAAGGCGCTGATCCGGCAGGCCGATTGCATATTGGCGGTGAATACCCGCTTTGGTGAGATGACGACAGATGGCTATACGCTGCTGTCGGTGCCCGACCCGGTGCAGCGCCTGATCCATGTCCATGCCAGCGCCGATGAGATCGGCAAGATCTACCGCCCCCAAATCGGAATCGTTAGTGGCCCCAATGCCTTGGCGGAAAGTCTTGAACCGGTCTCGGGTGGCTGGAATGAATGGACCGCCGCCGCGCGGGCGGGCTATGAGGCGACGTTTGATCTGCCGCCGCAGCCTTCTCCGGTCGATATGGGGCTGGTCACGGCCCATCTGCGCGATGTTTTGGCGGCGGATGCAATCATCACCAATGGCGCTGGTAACTTTGCCTATTGGCCGAATAAGGCGATGAAATATGGCAAGGCGGGCCGGCTGCTCGCCCCGCAATCCGGCGCGATGGGCTATGGCGTGCCGGCAGCCATTGCCGCGCGCATCGCGCATCCCGGGCGGCAGGTGGTCTGCTTTGCGGGCGACGGCGATTTCCAGATGAATTTTCAGGAACTTGCCACGGCCGCGCAATATGATGCGGCGCCGGTGATCCTGATCCTGAACAACGGGATTTACGGCACCATCCGCGCCCATCAGGAACGCAATTATCCGGCCCGCGTGTCGGGGACCGATATGGTCAGCCCCGATTTCCCCATGATTGCCCGCGCCTATGGGATGCATGGTGAAAGGGTTGAGGCGACGGCGGATTTCCCCGCCGCGCTGGACCGGGCCCTGACCAGCCCTACGGGAGCGGTGCTGGACCTCAACACCGCTGCCGAGGCGCTGACGCCCCGGCAGAGCCTGTCCGAGATGCGCGCGGCGGCGCTGAAGGCGCAGGCCTAACCCGCCAGATCGGCAAAGAGGCGCGCGACCCCCTCGGCCCCGGGGTCGTTATGCCCGGCCAGCTTGTCCGCGCCCAGATAGCTGGCCCGGCCCGCCTTGGCGCGGGTCATGCCGGCGGTGGGGGCCGCGCCCCGACGCGCCGCCGCCGCCGCCGCCGTCACCCCGCCGGGCAGGGCGGCCAGCGCCGGGGCCAGCGCGTCGATCATCGTGCGGTCGCCCGGCTTGGCGCCACCGACCTGCATCACCCGGTCGAGACCGGCTGACAAAGCCCCGATCCAGTCCTTGCCACTGGCCGAGGCATCGCCCGCCGCCGCAAAGAAGATCGCCAGCAACACGCCCGAGGACCCGCCCATGGTCTGCGCCAGCTCCATCCCGATGGCGCGGTAAAGCTGGGTCTGATCGGCCAGCGGCAGCCGGTCCAGCCGCGCGATCAGCGCCCGCGCGGCGCCGGCCAGTGACCATCCG
>CALLZQ010000124.1 GCA_937858255.1 uncultured Tabrizicola sp. | reverse complement strand
GGCCGCCCGCCCCCCCCCCCCGTCGCGCTGGCACGCCCGGCGCCCCGCCCCGAAGCCGCGCTGCAAGAGGACGCCGCGCCGGCACTGGCCCCCCTGCCAGAGCCGCCGCCCCGCCCGCCGGAACCGGCCAGGGATCCCAATCGCGGCGCTGTCACCAACCTGCCGCTGCCGCGCTATGTCTCGCTCAAGACCGGCGAGGGCAATGCGCGACGCGGACCCGGCCTGACCCATCGCATCGACTGGGTGTTCACCCGGGCCGGGATGCCGCTGAAAATCACCGCCGAATTCGAGAACTGGCGCCGGGTCGAGGATGTCGATGGCCTTGGCGGCTGGGTGCATTACTCGCTGCTCTCAGGCGTGCGCAGTGTCATCGTCAAGGGAGATATGGTCGATTTTCACACCATGGCGCGGGCCGATACGGCGGTCTCGTTCCGGGCCGAGGCCGGGGTGGTTGCCAAGATCCTGAATTGCGAGGACGACTGGTGCCGCGTGCAGGTCGATGGCAATCGCGGCTGGGCACCGGCAAGCGCGCTTTGGGGTGTCGAGCCGGGCGAAAAGATCGACTGAGCGACCGGCGTCACGCCGCGCGTTCCCTGCCTTGCCGCAGGCGGGGGCTTTCCCCCGGGCTGGTCACAGGATAGCCAAGGGGCGCGGCCCCCGGACGGGAATCGGACGGGGGAACCGCTGACCGCGCCTTGCCACGCAGGATATCGCCATGGCCCTTTCCCCCGAAACCCGGCTGAACCTTTCCGCCTCGCTCTTGTCGGTCGCGGTCGCATCGGCGCTTGTTCTGGCGAAACTCTGGGCACTTGGTTCGACCGGTTCGCTGGCGGTCGCGGCCTCGCTGGCCGACAGCGCGATGGATCTGATGGTCAGCCTTGGCGCCTTGGCGGCCATCCTCTATGCCGCCAAACCGGCGGATGAGGATCATGCCTTTGGCCATTCCTCGGTCGAGGACCTGGTGGCGCTGGGGCAGGCGCTGTTCATCCTGATCTCGGCCGGTGTGATCGCCACCGCCGCCACGCAACGCCTCTTGGCGCCAGAGGCGGCAAGCCTGAGCGATGAGGGCGCCGGGATGGCGGTGATGGGCTTTTCGATCGCGCTGACGCTGGCGCTGGTGCTGTGGCAGGGCCGCGTCGCCCGACGCACCGGCAACAAGGTGGTGGCGGCGGACCGGCTGCATTATCTGGGCGATCTTTTACCCAATATCGGTGCGATCCTGTCGCTCTGGGCCTCTAGCCGGTTCGGATTGACCGCGATTGATTCCGTGGTCGCCCTGGGGGCGGCGGCACTGCTGGCCCTGGGCGCGCTGCGGATCGGGCGAGAGGCGTGGAACGCCCTGATGGACCGCCGCGCCGATCCCGAGATCATCGCAGGCATTGAGGCGATTGCCCGAGACTGGCCGGGGGTGCGCGGCTTTCACGATGTCAAGACCCGGGTGGCGGGCAGCCGGGTCTTCGTTCAGATCCATATCGAACTGGATGGCGACCAACCGCTGCGCGCGGCCCATGATATTGGCGCCGGGCTGCGGCGGGCCATTCTCGCGGCCTATCCGATGGCAGATGTGATCGTCCACAAGGATGTGGCGCGCGACTGACCCCTTGTCCCCATTGCCAGCCGTCCCGAAAAATTATACAAACGTATAACTAAGGGAAAGGGCATGGCATGTCGACGGAACGCCGCAGTTTCCGCCGCGAACCCGAAGAGCGCCGGCGTGAGCAACTGATCACCGCCGCGCTGGATTTGATGGCCGAGGGTGGGCCCAAGGCGGCAACGGTACGCGCCATTACCGACCGCGCTGGGATCACTCCGGGGCTGATCCGCCATTACTTCTCCTCAAAGGATGAGCTGATCCGCGCCGCCTATCGCTATTCGATGGAACGCATGACGGCGCAGGGCGCCGCCGCTGCCGATGCGGTGGCCGGCGATGACCCGCTGGCCGCCCTTGCCGCGCTGGTCCGCAGCAGCCTGCGCCCCCCGGTGATGGAGGGAGAGCGGGTGCGCCTCTGGGCCGGTTTTCTGCATATGGTCCATCGTGAACCGGCGATGCGTGAAATCCATGAGGCAACCTATCTGGGGTTCCGCGATGAGGTGCAGCGCCGCATTGCCCGCCTGCCGCATGTCACCGGGCCGGACCACGCGCGCCGGCTGGCCATCGCGGTCAATGCGGTAATCGACGGCCTGTGGCTCGAAGGTGGCACCCTGCCCGGCTGCTTTGCCGGCGCCGAGATCGAGGAGATCGGGCTGACCGCCGTGTCGGCCATTCTGGGGGTGGCGCTGCCGGGCAGCGCCGGGGAGGTATGATGAAATACGCAAGTGTCACAGACCGTCTGGCCGATCTGGGCGGGGGGAAATGGGCGGTGCATTTCCGCGCCCGGCATCTGCGGGCCGAGGGGCGGCGGATCATCGAACTGACCATCGGCGAGCCGGA
>CALLZQ010000123.1 GCA_937858255.1 uncultured Tabrizicola sp. | reverse complement strand
GGTATCCGCATTGACCATCTGCTGCTGTCACCGCAGGTGGCGGACCGGCTGCTGGACGTGGGCATCGACAAGGATTGCCGGGCGGGGGACAAGCCGTCAGACCATGTGCCGGTCTGGATCACGCTGGCGGACTAAGCCCCCGCCCTAGGGCTGTACCATCGCCGCGCGCCATTCCTCCAGAAACCGCCGCCGCGTCACCGCATCGAGATTGGCCAGCAGGCCCGGGTCCAGCCGGATCGGGCGCAGATGTGGTTTGCGCTCAAAGGCTGCTGCCTCGACAGTGGGCAGGCCCGCCCCCTCGGCAATTAGCGCTTGCCCGGCGGGGGAGAGCAGATAGCGCAGGAAATCCGCCGCCCCCTCGGGATCGGGCGCGCGCGCCGGGATCAGGGCAGTGCGCAGAAGTGTCAGGGTAAAATCCTCAAGCTCGACAATCTGAAACCCCGACCCTGCCCCACCCCAGGCCAGCGCATAGGATCCCAGCACGTTATAGCCGACCAAGAGCCGCCCGGCCCGCAGGTCGTCAATCATGTCCGAAGAACAGCAATATAGCCGCGCGTCCAGCCGGCCCATCACCTCGGCCAGCCGCCAGAAGGTGTCGGACAGCCGCGCATCCTGCGCCGCAAACAGATACCCCGCCCCTGAAACCGCCGGATCATAGGTGCCGACCTTGCCGCGAAACCGCTCGGCATTGTCGCGCAACAGGGCGATCAACTCGCGCCTTGTGCGGGGCGGCTCGGTTCCCTCGGGCAAGGCGCCGTCGGACAGGATCAGCACCACCGGCTCTTGCGCCACGGCCACCAAGAGGTCGCGCCACCGCGCCCAGCCGGGCTGCCGCGCCATTGCATCCTCGGGCAAGGCCCGCGCCAGCCCGTCATTGGCCAGCTTCATCTGCAAATCCATTGCCGAGGAAATCACCACGTCAAAGGCCAGCCCCTCTTCGCCAATCGCCCGATACACCTCTTGGCTGGAGGCCATGACATAGTGCAGACCCAAGCCAGGATTGGCCTCCAGCCAGGCCGAAATCACCGGCTCAAGGATCGAGATATCGGTGGTGGACAGCACCTCAAGTTGCCGGCCATCTGCGGGGCCAAACTGGCGTTCATCTTCGATCTCAAAGGCTTGGGCGGCAACGCTCACCCAAACCAGGACCAAGGCCGCGATCAGCCGCTGGCCAAGGG
>CALLZQ010000122.1 GCA_937858255.1 uncultured Tabrizicola sp. | reverse complement strand
GTATCCGCGAACAGATCAGCCCCGCGATCCTGTCGGTGGCCACGATCCTTGTCATCGTCTCGATCGCGCTTCTGGCGACGGTCGAACTGTTGCGGCGCCGCTCGGACAAGCTGCGGGGCGTCACCGGGCGCTGAGCGCGCGGCGAGACCCAAAATTCTTGCAAGAATTTTGCCCGGACTTTTTCAAAAGTCCGGGTTTTTCTTTATGGCAGAACGTGCAGCCATCCCCAGATCGTCAGCATCGACAGCGCCGTTGCGATCAGCACGGCCGAGGCATTGACCCGTCGTGCCACGCCATAAAGATGGGCGAACATATAGGCGTTAACCCCGGGCGCCTGTGCGGCTGTCAGCACCGAAGAGCGCAGGGCATCGGTGTCATTGCTAAAGACCTTTGTCCCCAGAAGCCAGGTGATGGCCGGATGTAGCACCAGACTGGCCAGGCAGATCATGGCAATGGTGACCTTGTCGCCTTCGGGCCGGTATCGGAACAGCACGCCGCCGAGGCCGAACAGCGCCGCCGGAATGGCCGAGCGCGCCATCAGATCGACCGCAGACCAGAAAAAGCCAGGGGGCTCCAGGCCGGAAAAATTGACCGCAAAGCCGGCGACGATGCCGATCACCAAAGGCTGCGAAAAAATCGCGCGCAGGATTTGCCGCAGCAGCGCCCCCAGCGTCAGTCCCTGACCGCTGGCCTTGGCCCATTCCATCAGCGCAATTCCGACACCATAGAGCATCGGCGCATGGACCGAGATGATCGCGTAATTGCCGGCCAGAGCCTCAGGTCCATAGGCGCGCTCGGTGATCGGCAAGCCGAGCAGCAATGAGTTCGAGAACAGGCAAGCAAAGCCGATGGCGACGCTGTCGGTCAGAGGTCGCCTGAAGGCCAGACGGGCTCCGGCAAAGCCAAAGCCAAAGGCGGCAAAGGCGCCGATGTAAAAGGATAGCATCAAGCCTGGCTCATAGGCCGATGACAGATCCAATCGGGCAATCGACCGGAACAGCAGGACCGGCACGGCGAAATTTTGTGCGAAGCGCATGACGCCATCGACGGCGCTGTCGTTAAAAAGGCCCTGACGCGCCATGGCATAGCCAAAGCCGATCACCAGAAACACTGGCATGATCACGTCGAACAGAACGCTCATGCCGGCAGCTCGATCACCATTCCGTCATGGGCAGGGCGGATATGCGGCGGCAGTTCGGCTTCGAGTGTGCCATAATCAAGGTCGTTATGCATATTGGTCAGCACCGCCCGCCGTGGCGCAGCGCGCGCGATCCAGTCCAGTGTCAGGGCCAGATGGGCATGGGTCGGATGCGGCTTGCGGCGCAGGGCATCGACGACAAAGACCTCCAGCCCCGCCAACAGCGGCCAATGCCCCTCGGGGATCGCCACGGCATCCGGCAGATAGGCCAGATCGCCGATACGAAAGCCCAAGGCATCCATCGAACCATGGTCGCAGAGGAAAGGGGTCAGCGAGACGCTGCCGCCGGCCCCGGAAATCTCAAACCTGCCATCAATCGTATGCAGATCGAGGATCGGCGGATGGGGTGAGCCTTGGGGCTGAATAAACGCATGGGCAAAGCGCGACAGCAGCGCTTCTTGGGTCGGGCCATCGGCCCAGACCGGCAACCGCCGGCGGATATTATAGACGACCTGGCGCAGATCGTCGATGCCATGGGTATGATCGGCATGGCCATGGGTATAGACCACAGCGTCCAGCACCCCCACCCCGGCGTCGAGCAGTTGCGGATGCAAATCGGGCGTGGTGTCGATCAGCACGCGGGTCACACCGCCGGTGCCAAGGCGCTCGATCAGCAGCGAACAGCGCCGTCGCCGGTTGCGGGGGTTCGCCGGGTCGCACTCCCCCCAATCCGCGCCCATCCCCTCGGCACCGAGGCGCGGTACGCCACCGGAAGAGCCGCAGCCAAGGATGGTATAGCGCAGCCTGTCCATCAGGCGGCCCGGCTGGCGCCGCGGGCGGCGCGGGTGAACAGCCGGTCGAAATTCGCGCTGGTTCGGGCGGCAAATTCTGCCTCGGTCAGCCCAAAGACCTGCGCGCCTACACGGGCAGTAAAGGCCGTGTAGGCCGGCTCATTGCGCCGGCCCCGGTACGGCGGCGGCGCCAGATAGGGGCTGTCGGTTTCCAGCAGGATCCGGTCGACCGGCGCGGCGGCAAAGATGTCGCGCAACTCCTGGCTTTTGGGGAAGGCGGCGATACCGGACATCGACAGATAGAACCCCAGATCGAGCGCCGCCCTTGCCAGCCCGGCGCCCGAAGAAAAACAGTGCATCACGCAGCTATAGGGCCGTGCGCGAAACCCTTCGGTCAGGATCGCGGCCATATCCTCATCCGCGTCGCGGGCATGAATGATCAGCGGCAGGCCGGTTTCCTGCGCCGCCTCAATATGCACCCGCAGGCTTTCCTGCTGAAGCGATTTGCTTTCAGGGGTGTAATGGTAGTCCAGACCGCTCTCGCCGATGCCTACCATGCGCGGATCGCGGGCGAGGTCGACCAGTTCGGCGGCGCTGACCAGCGGCTGTTCGGTCACGCTCATCGGGTGGATACCGGCAGCGTAATAAACCTCGGGAAAGCGCTCTGAAATGGCGCGAACGCGGGCCAGATTGACCAGCCGCGTGCAGATCGTCACCATACGGGTGACACCGGCCGCCTTGGCGCGGGCGATTACCTCGGGCAATTCGTCGTCAAAATCAGGGAAATCGAGGTGGCAATGGCTGTCGACGATTTCGGGCGGGATCTGGGGTTCTGTCGTCATGGTTCCTTACCTGATGGCGAGGGAACCCGCCGTCTCGTCGATTTTGAGGAAGCTATCCATCAGAAGGGCGGCAGGGTCAAGATTGACCGCCTTGCCGCGCCGGGCGCGCAGGCCGAGGCGTTGCGCCAGTTCCGCCCAGGCCCGGGCGGCGGCGGGGTCCGGGGCCAGCCGCGAAAAGGTCGCCCCCTCTTGCGCGGCGGCCTCGGGCGGCAACTGCCGGGTCACGCCGGCGCGGGCCAGCCGCGACAGCAACAGATCGAGCAGGGTCACGATCAGATCGAACCGTTCCTCTTGCCCCTTGCCGGTCGCGGAATCCGCCAGTTGCAGCGCGCGGGCACGGTCAAGACGCGGCAGGCTGCCCATCAGCGCGATCAGCGCAGCATAGGTCTTTAGCCCGTCGAGATTGGACAGGCGGAACGCCTCGCCAACCGACCCGCCGGCAAGCTCGGCCAAGGCCTGCGCCTCGGCCTCTTCGACCAGACCGCCCGCTTGGGCGAGCGCATGAGCCAGCGGTTCCGGTGGCAGGGGAGAGAGGCGTAATTCGCGGCAGCGCGAGCGGATGGTGGGCAACAGCCGGTGCGGCTGATGGGCGACGACCAGAAAAGTCACACGCGGCGGCGGCTCTTCCAGCAGCTTGAGCAAGGCATTGGCGGCACCGGTGTTCATCTCATCCGCCGCGTCAATAATCGCCACCCGCCGCCCGCCATCCGCCGCCGACAGCGCGAAGAAACTCTTCATCTTGCGGACTTCATCGACCCTGATATCTGCGGACAGGGCGGTGCCCTTGTCATTCGCGCCGCGCCGCAACAGGAAAAGCCGTGGTTCGGCCAGTTGGGCCATGCGGCGGGTAACGGGATGTTCGGGATCGCTGTCGAGTGTTTGCGGCGTCGCAGGGGCGCCGAACAGGCCGCCGTCATCCTCGGGCTGGGTCAGCAGAAACCGGGCAATCCGCCAAGCCAGCGTGGCCTTGCCCACGCCTTTGGGCCCGGTGATCAGCCAGCCATGATGCATTCGCCCGCTGACATGGGCGGCCAGCACCTCTTCCTCGGCACGCGCATGGCCGAACAGCCGTGTGGTCTCGCGCGGATGCGGGGCGCCTTCGATCCGGTCGGGTTCGGGCAGTTCCTCGCCAGCCATCAGACCGGCACCGCAGCCAGCACATCGGCGGCAACCGCCTCGATCGTGCCGGCGCCGTCGATCACGCGAAAGCGGGATTGGCGCGCCGCGAGCGCCAGAAACCCGGCGCGTGCCTGCTGCTGAAAGCCAAGCCCCATGTCCTCGAACCGCATTTCGCTGCCCGCGCGGGCGGTGGCGCGGCGCAGGCCCTCGGCGGGATCAATGTCGATCAGCAGGGTCAGATCGGGTTCAACCCCGATCATCATCGCGTGCAGACGATCCACGCTGTCTTGCAGATCGCCCCGGGTGATGCCCTGAAAGATGCGCGTCGAGTCGGCAAACCGGTCGGTAATCACATCGGCGCCGCGCTCCAGCGCCGGGCGAATGGTCTTTTCCAGATGGTCGCGGCGGGCCGCGGTGAACAGCAGGATCTCGGTCTCGGCCGACCAGCGGTCGGTGGCGCCCTCAAGCACCAGCCGGCGGATTTCCTCGGCGCCCGGGCTGCCCCCCGGTTCGCGCGTCAGGACCACCTCGCGCCCGCGCGCGCGCAGCGCCTCGGCCAGGAGCCGGGCCTGCGTCGACTTGCCAGAGCCGTCGATCCCTTCGAAACTGATGAAGCGCCCGGTCGTCATCGGCGGTCAAGAGGCCGCTGCCGTGCCAAGGTAATCGGCGATCAGCTTGCCCGCCGCCGTGGTCAGCCGCTTGACAAAGCCGCCTGCCGCCACATCGGCCTCAGCCACCAGCGGCACGCGGGCATCGGGCAGGTCGGGAACATGGATGATCATCTCGGCCAGTTGATCGCCGGCCTTGATCGGCGCCTTGAGCGGGCCGGTATAGATGACCTCGGCCGAAGTGCCCTCTTGCACCAGTGCCGGGACCAACAGGCGTACATCCTCGGCGGGGACCAGCCCCACCGTATCGCTATCCCCCATCCAGACCTCGGCCTCGGCAACGCGGGTGCCGGATTTTACCAGCGTTTTCTCGGCGAATTGGCGGAAAGCCCAGGAAACGATGCGCTCGGCCTCTTCGGCGCGCTCGGTATCCGTGGCCAGCCCGGTGATGACAAAGATCACCCGGCGCTCTCCCTGCTTGGCCGAACCGACCAGCCCGTAACCCGCCTCAGAGGTATGGCCGGTCTTGAGCCCGTCGGCCCCTACCCCCAGCGCCAGCAAGGGATTGCGGTTGTTGGCATTGGCGGGGGCGCGGTCCTTGTAGTTGAAGGTCGTCTGGGAAAAAAACGGGAAAAATTCGGGGGAATCGGGGATCAACCGCCTGGCCCGAAACCCCCCGTCGCGCATCGACATGCGATGATCGGGATGAGGCCAGCCGCTGGCATTGGCGAAATGCGAGTTTTTCATCCCCAGAGCCTGCGCCCGCAGCGTCATCTGCTGGGCAAAGGCCTCTTCGGTGCCGGCCAGACCCTCGGCCACCACGACGCAGGCGTCATTGCCGGAATTGACGATCATGCCATGGATCAGGTCCGAAACCGTGGGCCGGTCGCTTTCCTGAAGGAACATGGTCGAACCACCCATCGCCTTGGCGCGCGATGAAACCGCAAAGGTGGTATCCATCGTCACGCGGCCATCGCGCAGCGCCTCGAACAGCATGTTGATGGTCATCAGTTTCGACATGCTGGCGGGGGGCAGCGGTGTGTCGGCATTCTTGTCCATCAACACCGTGCGTGTGGTGACATCATAAACCCAAGCCGCCGTGGCCCGGGTCTCGAAGGCGGTGGCCATCGAGGCCATCAGGGCCAGGGCGAGCGAGGCAAGGGCGATGAGGCGGGCACGCAGGCGAAGGGTCATCGTGTCTCCGGTCGTCGGATCAGCGTTTCAGGAAATAGGCATCGGGGAAGCCAAGCCCCTTGACCTTGGCCAGGGTCGCGGCATCGCCGGCAGAGGTGACGGACCACAGGGCCTTGCCCTTGGTTTCCTCGCGGCGGACATTTGCAGCCAGCCCGGCTTTTTTCAGGGTCGCGGCGGCCCGTTCGGCATTGGCCTCGACCGAGAAGATGCCGATCTGGATCGACCGCCCGGCGCCCGTTGCGGCGGGTGCCGCCGGTGCGGCGGGTTTGGCCGCTGCGGGGGCGGCGGCAGGTTTGGCCGGCGGTTGCGGTGCAGGCTTGCCCTCGGCCCGGTCGATGGCGGCGGCAGCCCCGGCAATCGGGTCGAGCGACGCGGTTTCGACGGTTTCAGAGGAATCGAGGATCGGCTTGGTTGCGTCGGTTTCCACCGGCGCCTCTTCGCGCCGCAGCGCGGTCACATTCACTTCG
>CALLZQ010000121.1 GCA_937858255.1 uncultured Tabrizicola sp. | reverse complement strand
GGATGGTCTTGACCCCTGACGTGCCGATGTCGATCCCCAGATACATGCGCGCGCCCTACCCTGTCAGGCCGATTGCCGCGCGGCGCGGCTTTGGCCGATGTAATCGCGCAGCGCCGCCTGTTCCGTGGAACTGAGATGCAGCCCCAGCTTGGTACGGCGGAACAGGATATCCTCGGCCTCGCGCACCCATTCCTTGCGGATCAGGTAATCGACCTCTCGCGCGGTCAGCCCCTCACCAAAGGCCTGACCCAGATCGGCCTCGGCACTCGCCTCGCCCAGCACTTCGGCGGCACGGGTGCCATAGAGGCGGATCAGCCGCGCCGCCGCGCCCTCGGTCAAAAACGGATAACGGGTGATCAGCTTGCGTGCCTCTGCCGCCACGCCGCCGGGCGCGAATTGCCCGCCCGGCAAGGCGCTGCGGCCTGTCCAGCCCGCCGATTGCCCACCCGGGGCCGCAGGCGCACCGATCTGCCCGGCGATCTTGTCCAGCGCCGCCTCGGCCAGCCTTCGATAGGTGGTGATCTTGCCGCCAAAGATCGACAGCAGCGGCGCGCCGCGCAGCCGGTCAACCTCAAACACATAGTCGCGCGTGGCCTTTTGCGCCTCGGATGTGCCGTTGTCATAGAGGGGTCGTACCCCGCTATAGGACCAGACTACATCCGCCGGTGTCACCTTGGCCTTGAAGTAATGGCTGACCAGATCGCAGAGATAGGCAATCTCTTGATCCGAGGCGGCCACCTGCGCCGGGTCACCGGAAAAGTCGTGATCCGTCGTGCCGACTAGGGTGAATTTCCCCTCATAGGGGATGGTAAAGACGATACGCCCGTCGGTGTTCTGAAAGATAAAGCAGCGATCATGGGCATAAAGACGCGGCAGCACGATATGCGAGCCCTGAACCTGCCGCACCCGGCCCTTGGGCGGCAGCTTGACCAAATCCTTGGCGATGCCATTGGCCCAGGGGCCGCCGGCATTGATCACCATGCGCGCACGAATCCTGTGTAGCTGACCCGTCGCCTGATCACGGGCTGTCACGTCCCACTGGCCGTCGCCTGTCGGCTGCACCCGCGTGCAGCGGGTGCGGGTCAGGATTGTCGCCCCCCGCTCGGCGGCATCCATGGCGTTGAGAACGACCAGCCGGTTATCCTCGACCCAGCAGTCGGAATATTCATAGCCAAAGGCGATGTCATTGATCAGCCCGTCAGACAGCGGCCCCCGCGCCAGATCGGCACGGCTGGTGCCCGGCAATAGTTTCCGCCCGCCCAGATGGTCATAAATGAACAGCCCCAGACGCAAGAGCCATGCCGGGCGCATCCCCTTCATATGCGGCAAAACAAACCGCAGGGGGCGCACGATATGCGGCGCGATCGACCAGAGCCGCTCGCGCTCAATCAGCGCCTCGCGCACCAGACGGAATTCATAATGCTCCAGATAGCGCAGCCCGCCATGCAAGAGCTTGGTCGAGGCCGAAGAGGTCGCCCCCCCCAGATCCCCCTGCTCGCAAAGCCAGACGCTGTAGCCGCGCCCGACCGCATCCCGGGCGATGCCGCAGCCGTTGATGCCTCCCCCGATGATCGCCAGATCGACCGTTGCAGGATCAGACATGGCTGACCTCTCTGCGTGAGGCAAGGATATGGTCGGCCACCTGCACAAACCCTTCGCCCCCCGCAAGCTCGGTCACAAAGGCGGGTGGATGAAAACTGCCGGGCAGAAAGTCGCGCACATTGGCGACCCCACAGGACATCGGGAAAAACCGGAACATCGGCCCGTCGTTCGGGCTGTCGCCAACAAAGACCATCCGGCTGCGGTTTTGCTCCAGATCGAGACCAAGGATGCCTTTGCTGACCCCCCGGGCCCTCGACGGTTTGTCATAATTGCCGACCCAGCCGTTAACATGGATCGACAACAGTTGGGCCGCCGCCCCCGCCTGTGCAAACAGGTCGAGGATCCGCTGCACCTGATCAGGGGGCAGGGCTGGCACATCCTCGCAAAAGTCGATGGCCAGATCGGCCTCACGGTAAAGCTGATCCGAGGCGATGCCGGCGCCCGGCACCTCACGCAGGATCTTTTCGCGCAGCACATCCAGACGCTTGCGATTGGCGCGCCGCTCTTCGGCACTCGCGAAAAAGCGCTGTCGCATCACATGCGCCGTGCGGTCGTATGAAAAATACAGCGCGCCGTTCTCGCCCACTACGCCCGCCACCGGCCACATCCGGGCAATCATGTCGCACCAGCCTGCCGGGCGACCGGTGATCGGCACCACTGCAATCCCGGCGGCGGCCAGCCGTTCCAGCGCGGCATAGGCAACCGCCGGCATCTGGCCATGGGTGGTCAGCGTGTCATCAATATCGGTAAAGACAGCACAGCAATCGTGCAGCGCCTGCGATGCGAGATGCAACAGCGGTCTCATGCCACGCACTCCTCAATGAACTCATCAAGAATGCCCATGTCGGCAGCCATATCGAGCATCGAGAACCGGTCGCGCATCTCGCGGCAATGGCGCAGCGCCTGAATGTACAGGTCGCGGTCCATCCCGATCTCGGCGCAGGTGGTGCCGCCACCGGCGGCGCGCAGATGGTGGGCCATCTCTTCGGGGTCCAACATCATCGCGCGCAGGCTTTGCCGCAACTCGGGCCAGATCGCCGCCAGCCTGCGGTTGAAGCCCTCGGCCTGTTCTGCCGTCATCGCCTTGGCGCGGCTGGCCCGCAGACAATCGTCAACCGCCGCCGCCGGGTAGCGGGCGCGGATCGCTGCCTCATCCGGTTGCCAGGCCCGGATACGCGGCGCCTCTTCCATCGAGAGGATACGGTCTTGCAACCGCGCCATGGTGATCGAGGCGCCGCCGACCTGCTGGCCATGCACCGTGCCAGGGTGGCGCGCGCCTGCAAAGCTGTCGATCCAATGCGAAATCTGATGTTCGCCCATCGAGCCGGGATGACTCATCCCGACCACCGCCAGACCCAGACCGGCGAGAGTCAGCACCCGTTGTAGATAGCCCGTGGCATCGTGATCGCCCTGCCCCAGACCATCGGTACGGGCCAGCATCTCGGCCTCGTCGCGCTGCAAGAGCGCATAGGGGGACGTCGCATAGCGCGTGCCCAGCATCACATGCGAGAAATACCTGTCCACCTGCGCCGTGGGGCGGCAGAGGCTGTCGCCCAGCCCGGCCCCGATCAGATATTGCGGTGACGCCGCAGAGACAGAAATGTCGATGAAAACACCTTTGGCGGCATGGGCGTTCTGCGTTGTCTTCAACCCGCTGTCGAGCGTGATCGACGCCGTGGTCGAGGTATAGCCGTTCATCGAGGGTGCGGTGCCAAAGACCGCATAGCTGCGCCCGTCAAGATGGGTCGCATATTTGCAAAGATCGTTGATCGTTCCTGATCCTACCGCGATCAGGCATTCGGCATCGCGGGTCGCGGCCTGCAAGCGGCGCACCTCGGCCTCATCTGCATGGGGATGATCGAGGATCAAGAGCCGCGCCTTGTCGCCCAGCCTTTGCGCGATGCGCGCGCCCATCACCTCTGCCGTCGCCGCATCGGCCACCACGGTATAGCTTGCCGCCGGCATGACAGCACCGATCAGGTCGCGGGCCTCATCGGCCAGACCATCGCCCA
>CALLZQ010000120.1 GCA_937858255.1 uncultured Tabrizicola sp. | reverse complement strand
GGGCTTGGGCCTGGGGGCTGACGGATGAGGTGTTTGGGCAGGCGCTCGGGGCCCTGTCGCGCGGGCAGAGATTTTCCGAAAGCTACATGTTCGGCCTTGGCCTTGCCGCCTATGCGGCCTGGGTCAGCGGCACGGCGGCCGGGGCCTTGGCAGGGGGCGGCGCGCTTGAGGCGTTTCCGGCGCTGAACGCGGGGCTTGGCTTCATGCTGTCGGCGCTGTTTCTGTCGCTCTTGATGTCGATCATGACGCGGACGGCGCTGCCGGCGATTGCGGTGGCGGCCGTGGCGACGGTGGCGGGGACGCTGGCGGTGTCGTCAACAGCGGGAATTTTGGCCGGCATGATCTGCGGTGCGCTGGCCGGGATGGTGCGGAAATGAGCGCTGCGCTGGTTCTGATGGCCGTGCTGGCCGGGGCGGCCAACTGGGCGTTTCGCGCCCTGCCGACGATTCTGATGCGCAAAGAGCCACAACCCGGCGGCTTGGCGGCACGTTTTTTGGCGGCGACGGGGCCGGCGGCGATTGCGACGCTGTTTGCCGCCTCGGTCCTGCCACAGATCTGGCCTGCGCCACATGAAACTTTTCCCTTGGCCGCAGGCACCGTGGCGACGGTCGCCGCCTTTTGGCCCCGGCGGTCGATTGTCGCGGGAACCCTGATGGGGGCAGTGGCCTATGCGATTGTTTTCTGGATGGTTTCCTGAATTTTTGAGGCCCCCTTCGCCACGGGTCTCTGCGAATCCGCTTGCGCGCCGCCGTGGCTTTGGCCAGCATATCGCCAAGGAGACCCGACATGATCGACATCAGCCCCTCGAAAGTGGTTCAAGTGATTTTCCTGCACCGCGAAGGCGGCATGGCCGATGGGCAGCTTGCGGCCTTTATCGAGGACCTCAATGATGATGAAAAAGCGCATCTGACAGCGATCGCCTGGGTTGGGCGCGGGTCGTTCGAACCCGAGGATTATGCCGAAGCGGTCGAGACCGCGATCAATGAGGCAACGGTGCCGACGGCGGATTACCTGATGGGGATGCCGCATCTGAGCGAGAATCTTGAGGCGGGCCTCGACGCGCTTGGCGTGGATGTCAGTGGTGAGGAAGAAGACCTGCTCTGACCCCTTGCGTGCGGGCCCGGCGCGCCCAATATATTCCGAAACAGGAATATCTCAGGGTTGATCATGGCAGACACGGCAAAACTGATCTGTACCACCTGCGGGCAGGCGAACCGCGTACCGCTCGCCCGTCTGGCCGAGGCACCCAAATGCGGCAGTTGCGGCGATGTGCTGATCAATGGCAAGGTCGCTGAACTCGACGCGCAGAGCCATGACAAGGCGGTGCGCGGCGATGAACTGCCTTTGCTGGTCGATTACTGGGCGCCGTGGTGCGGTCCTTGCCGGATGATGGCGCCGGAATTTGCCAAGGCAGCGCAGGCGCTTGCCCCGCAGGTGCGGTTGGCGAAACTGAACACCGAGGATCATCCCGCCATTTCACAGCGGGCGGGGATTCGCGGTATCCCGGCGCTGATCCTCTACCATCGTGGGCGCGAGGTGGCGCGTCTGGCCGGTGCCCGTCCGGCGGCAGAAATCGTCAGTTTCGTCCGCAGCCATATCGGGGCGGCAGCGCAACGGGCGGGGTAAGCGGCGGGCCCTGTGCCCCGCTTGACAATCCCCCCGCCCCCTGCCAAAACGCCCGCGACTGGGGCAGTAGCTCAGTTGGGAGAGCGCGTCGTTCGCAATGACGAGGTCAGGGGTT
>CALLZQ010000119.1 GCA_937858255.1 uncultured Tabrizicola sp. | reverse complement strand
TCACCAAGTGAATCACCGTCGGGTGGTCGAGCGCGATCTCCCCGCACAGTTCATGCCGGCTCTGTCGATACGCTTTCTCCCAGTCCACCTGGAATGTACCGCACGGCTCACCCTTTCGCGATCGCAACTGCGAACCGTGCGTCTTGGGATACCGCACCGCCGCGGCGACCTGCACCTCCACGCCCTCTCCCTCGAACTCGACCGGCACGGCCACCGGCTCTGTCTCGGCCAATGGCTCCGCTTGCTCGACCAGCGGAACGAGCCCGGCCTCGAAATGGCCCATGGCGTGTCGGAATGCCCCCACCCCCAGCGAGCAGAGCGCCGAGAAAAGTGCGATTTCACCCAGCGCCGGAACTGCAACCATAAGGTGAAAGCCCGGCAGCGCCAGAACGCCATGAACCAGCGCCGGAACGATCAGCCCGATCAGCGCTGCAATCAGGACGGAACCATGGCGAAAGTTTCGCAACCCCAGATTGGCAAAAACAAAGGCACGCACCATCGTGCCGACAAAGATCGCCAACCCCAGCAGCACGGCCCAAAATGCCAGACGTCCGGGCATGGAAATCACCCGGTAAGTCCCGAAAGGACCAGAGAAACCGACCAATAGCGATAACATCGCCCAGATCGTGAAGGGGATACCTGATCGGAAGTCCGATCGCCACTCGTTAAGGAACTTTTTCATGCGCCCCCCCAACCGGCGCGAAACAAACGCTACGTCAGGGACATAGGACGTCGCCAGCCGGCGTGCAACCTACGATTTTGGTTAACACGCCGCTGACTCTCGTTTCAGGCCGTCAGTCCCTCGGGTTCGCTGAGGCCATTTGCCCGGCAGCAGGCGGTCAGGGTATTGGCCAGCAGGCAGGCGATGGTCATCGGGCCGACCCCCCCGGGAACCGGGGTGATCGCCCCCGCGACCTCTGCCGCCGAGGCGTAATGTACGTCCCCCACCAGCCGGGCCTTGCCGTCACGCTCGATCCGGTTGATGCCAACGTCGATGACCGTCGCGCCCGGCTTGACCCAATCCCCCGGGATCATCTCGGGCCGGCCCACGGCGGCAACGAGGATATCGGCGCCCCGGCAGACCGCGGCCAGATCGGCAGTGCGGCTGTGCGCGATGGTGACGGTGCAGCTATCGCCCAGCAAAAGCTGCGCCATCGGCTTGCCGACGATGTTCGACCGGCCGACGACCACTGCCGATTTCCCGGCCAGCGAACCCAAATGATCGCGCAGCATCATCAGGCAACCCAGCGGCGTGCAAGGCACCATAGATTTTTGCCCGGTGCCCAGCAGGCCGACATTCGAGATATGAAAGCCGTCGACATCCTTGGCGGGGTCAATCGCATTGATCACCAGATCGCTGTCCAGATGCTTGGGCAGCGGCAGTTGCACAAGGATGCCATGCACGGAAGGATCGGCATTCAGCCGCGCGATCAGCGCCAGCAGATCGGCCTCGGATGTCCCGGCGGGCAGCTTGTGGTCATAGCTGTTCATGCCGGCCTCGACGGTCTGCGTGCCCTTGTTGCGCACATAGACCTGGCTTGCCGGATCCTCACCCACCAGAACCACCGCCAGACCGGGGGTCAGGCCCTGCTCTTCCTTCAGCCGCGCCACATGGGCGGCCACCTGCGCGCGCACCTTTGCGGCAAAAGCCTTGCCGTCGATTACCTTGGCGGTCATGCCGTCTCTCCCTCAAGCTCGATCGCGATCTCGGTACGGACCGAGTTGGCGATGAAACATTCCTCATGCGCGGCATGGTGCAGCGCGGCTTCGCGGTCGCGGTCCGGCGCCACGCGCCAGATCACACGGGGCCGCAGCGTCACGCGGGTGATGCTGAGACGGCCCTCTTTTCGTTCCATCACGCCATGGGCGTGATCTTCGTATCTCTCGGCCACGAAACCCGCCCGACGGGCCAGATCGAGAAACCACAGCATGTGACAAGATGACAGCGAGGCGACAAAAGCCTCTTCCGGGTCCACGGCAGCGGCATCGGAAAAGGGCAAGGGCACCACCGAGGGCGAGGACGAGGCCGGAACCACGGTGCCGCCGTCAAAGGGCCACTCATGCGCCCGCGAATACTGCCCCTTGGCAAAGTCACCGTTGGCCGTCCAGACGATCCTTGCCCCGTGCATCCCCTAGCCCTTTCGCAGTGAATCCGGGCCAAGCCGGCTTTCCTCGCGGCTGATCGACCAGTCGTTCAGACGGCGCCACAGCTTTTCCACCAGATCGGGCGGCAGGCCATAGCGACCGGCGTGACGGCGCACATTGGCCACCACCTGCTCGACCCTGTCCTCGATCCGCGCGGGCAGATCGACCTCGGCTTTGATCTCGGCGGCGCGGTCGATATAGGCCGCCCGCTCGGCAAAGAGGCGGACCAGATCCTCATCCAATCGATCGATCTCGGCGCGGATATGGGACATGTTCTCGCAGTCGGCTGGCTTGCGCATCGGCTTCCCCTTTCGGACTGCCCTCACATAAGCGGGCAGCCCGCAAAGGGCAACGCGGGGTTTCGTCTCAGACCCGTTCGATCAGAACAGACCCTCGACAAAACCCTGATCGTTCAGGCGGATCACCTCGGCCGAGGGCACCTTGGGCAGCCCCGGCATTGTCATGATCTCACCGCAGATCACCACGATAAAGCCGGCCCCGGCCGAAAGGCGCACCTCGCGCACCGGCACAGAATGGCCCGTCGGCGCGCCGCGCAGGTTCGGGTCGGTCGAGAAGCTGTACTGGGTCTTGGCCATGCAGATCGGCAGATGGCCGTAACCGGCATTTTCCCAGGTCTTGAGCTGATCGCGGATCGACTTGTCGGCCAGCACTTCATCGGCGTGATAGATGCGCTTGGCAATCGTCTCGATCTTCTGGAACAGGGGCATATCGTCGGGGTAAAGCGGCGCAAAATTGGCCGAGCCGGATTCGGCCAGTTGCACAACCTTGTTGGCGAGATCCTCGATCCCGGCCGAGCCCTTGGCCCAGTGCTGACACAGGATCGCCTCGGCGCCCTGAGCGGCGACATACTCCTTGACGGCCGCCACCTCATTGTCGGTGTCGCTGTAGAAGTGGTTGATCGCGACCACCACCGGAACGCCAAAGGATTTGACGTTGGCGATGTGACGGCCAAGGTTCGGGCAACCCTTCTTGACCGCCTCGACATTCTCGGCGCCCAGATCAGCCTTGGCCACGCCG
>CALLZQ010000118.1 GCA_937858255.1 uncultured Tabrizicola sp. | reverse complement strand
GACTGGATGCGCAACTGGCCCGCGATCATCTGGTTTTCATCGACATTCACCTTGACCATGCGGACCCGGCCTTTTTCGGCCTTGACCGCCGCCTCCAGCGCCGGGCCAAGCTGTTTGCAGGGGCCGCACCAGGGCGCCCAGAAATCGACGATGACCGGCACTTCGCGGCTGGCCTCGATCACGTCTTTCATGAAGGTGGCTTCGCTGCCGTCCTTGACCAGATCGGCGGCGGGGGCGGGCGCGGCTGTATCGTTCAGGCTGAACATCGGTTCCCTCATCAGGCGACTGCTTTGCCCCTATATGCGCCCTCGGTCCCGAAAGGCCAAGGGGGCATTGCCCGCAACGCGCCGCCGCCCTAGCCTTGGCGCGAGGGCGCGGGGCAGGAACCCGGCGCCGTATCGGCTTGGCGGAGGTGGTCATGCCCAATCTTCTGACCTTTGGCGACAGCAACACCCATGGGACACCGCCCATCCTGGTCCGGGGGGAATATCGCCGTTTTGGCGCCGAGATCCGCTGGCCGCAGGTCTGCCTGCGGGCGTTGGGGCATGGCTGGGAACTGGCCGAAGAGGGCTTGCCGGGCCGCACCGCCGCCTTTGATGACCCGGTGATGGGCGCGCATATGAATGGCCGCCCCGGCCTGCGCATCGCGCTGCAAAGCCATGGGCCGGTGGATGTGCTGACGATCATGCTGGGCACCAATGATGTGAAGGCGCGGTTCGCGCCCTCGCCCGAGGCGGTGCTGGCGGGGATCGCCGGTCTTGTCGATGTGGCCTTGTCGCTGGAAATGCAGGACCGCCACGGCGGCTTTGAAGTGCTGCTGATCTGCCCGCCGCCGGTCGAAGAGGTCGGGCCGATCCGGGGCGAGTTCTATGGTGGTGCGCGACGCAGCCGGGGCCTCGCGCCGCTCTACCGCGATCTGGCCGAGGCGCGGGGAATCGGCTTTCTGGATGCCGGCGAGGTGATTTCGGTGAGCATGCAGGACGGCGTGCATTTCGACGCGGAATCGCATGCCCGCCTTGGCATGGCCGTGGCCGAGGCGATCAGGCAGATGCAGCGCTAGGGGTCAGATCGGCCCAGCCGCAGCGCCGGGCCAGTTCGGCGGGGGGCGTGCCGGTATCGACGGCATCGCCTTCGCGTGCGCTGTGAGAATTGCGCATGTTCCAGCGTTCGCGCATCAGATGCAGGCCCGAGCGGCTGATCTTGGTCACGGGGGTCTGTATCGGCAGCATCCCCGGCCATTTGCGCTGCATCCAGCGGTAGCTCTCGGTGAAATCGGGCCCAAGCGCGCCATGAAAGCGGTCGTTATGGATGCAGGGCAGGCCGATGGCATAGGCGCCCTTGCCGGCGGCGCGGGCGGCGCAAACGATGTCGGTGCCATACATGTGCCAACCCGGCTGCCGGTCGTCGAACCGCAGGCCCGAGGACCGGCGCAATACGATCAGCATCTCGTCAAAGCTCTGCACCGGTTCAGGCTGCATCGGGATACGGCCAATGATCTGCCCGAGGCTAGAGGTCCAGACCGGGCCGAACTGGCGGTAATCGGGCGCCACCCCATAGGCCCCGGCCAGAGCCCAGTCGGGATCGCGTGCAGAAAGTTCCGCCAGCCGCATCATCAGCAGCCGGTCCCAGCCGTGCGGCAGATAGACATCGTGATGCAGGAACACCACCACCTCTTCCCGGGTGGCGTCGAGGGCACGGTTAAAGGCAAGGGTGGCACTTGCCGCGCCTTGCTCGACATGCAGGCCAATACCGTTTTCCAGCAGTGGCGAGGCGCCCAGATTGGCTGACAGAATGGCCGGTGAATTGCTGGCGCAGGCCAGAACAAAGGGGGCTTTCATTCGGGCACGCCCTTTCGCGCGATCAGAAGCGTCAGTTTCTCGGCCTCGGCATTGATGTCGTGACGCTCCAGCGCCTCGGCCCTTGCGGCACGGCCCATCCGGGCCAGCACCTCACGTGGGGTTGCCGCCAGCCGGCCCATGGCATCGGCCAAGGCATCGGCATCGCCCGCAGGCACCAGCCAGCCGCATTCGGCCGTGACCAGTTCCGGCACGCCGGCGATCATGGTGGCGATCACCGGGCGGCCAGAGGCCATCGCCTCCATCAGCACCATCGGCAAGCCCTCGGCAAAGCTGGGCAGGACCAGCGCGGTCGCGGCATTCAGCGCCTCTTGCACCCTGTCCTCATCCAGCCAGCCGGTCAGCCGCACCCGGCCCGACAGGCCCAGATGCACGATGGCATCCTCAATTTCCTTGCGCATCTCGCCATCGCCGACCAGCGTCAGGCGCAATTGCGGATGCGCCGCCGCGGGCTTGGCCATCGCCTGAAGCAAGAGGCCAAAGCCCTTT
>CALLZQ010000117.1 GCA_937858255.1 uncultured Tabrizicola sp. | reverse complement strand
CACATCGGCGGCGGGCTGGCGCAGCACCTGTTGCGGCCAAGGCAGGCAGGGGCGGGCGGTCATGCGCGGGTCTCACTGCTGGGGGCGCCATAGGCGGCATAGACCTCTTCGGCCACCTGCCGCGCCTGCGGCGTCAGGCGGTCAAAGGTCATGATGCCGTCGAGGTGGTCGTATTCATGCTGGGCGCGGATCGCGGCAAAGCCGGTCAGATGCGCCTCATGCCGCTGGCCGGTCAGATCGGTATAGCCAAGGCGGATCTCTTTGGCGCGCATCACCTCGGTCGTGACGCCCGGGATCGAGAGGCACCCCTCAGGCCCCGCCGCCTGCGCCTCCGAGCGCCAGAGGATCTGCGGGTCAAGGCAGACCAGCGGATCGTTCCGGCCCTCTTTCCACGTCACATCCATCACGAACAGGCGGCGCAAGACGCCCACCTGCGGCGCGGCTAGGCCACGGCCCGGCGCGGCATACATCGTTTCCAGCATATCCGCCGCCAGTTGCCGCACCGCGTCATCGGGGGCGCCCACCGGGGCACAAACCGCCGAGAGCCGCGCGTCGGGCCATGTCAGGATCGGCCGCACCGCCATGGCTCAGCCCTGCGCCTGCCGCGCCCGCTCGCGTTTCAGCTTTTCCATCTTGCGGGTGATCATCTGCCGCTTCAGCGGGCCGAGGTAATCAATGAACAGCTTGCCGTCGAGGTGGTCGATCTCATGCTGGACGCAGGTGGCCCAGAGGCCGGCGAATTGCTCTTCCTGCGCGGCGCCGGTGGGGTCTTGCCACGTCACCCGCACCTCGGCCGGGCGCTTGACCTCGGCATATTGGTCGGGGATCGACAGGCACCCCTCTTCATAGACCGACAGATCCTCCGAGGACCATGTGACCTGCGGGTTGATCAGCACCATGGGGCGGGGCGTGCCCTCCTTGACGCAATCCATCACCAGCACACGTTTCATCACGCCGATCTGCGGCGCGGCAAGGCCGATGCCCGGCGCGTCATACATGGTTTCCAGCATGTCCTCGGCCAGCCGCGACAGCTCGGGCGTGAATTCGGTCACGGCGTCGCATGGCTTCTTGAGGCGCGGGTCGGGATGGATCAGAATGGGTCGCAGCATGAGGATGATTTACGGCGCAGCCCCCGTTTGCGCAAGAGATCGCGGCGATAGTCAGATTGTTCCATGTGAACGGCCATCAATGGAACATTGTTCCGGTGACAATTTAAGTGATGGAACATGTTTCCTGTCATGCTAGATAGTATGGAATTTCCTACTCTGACGCTCAAAGGTGACGTATGAGCTTTGACGAAGTGATCGACCGTTTCGGCACCCATTCTGTGAAATGGGACATGATGGAGCGCATCTATGGTGTGCCGGCGGCCTCGGGGCTGGGGATGGGGGTGGCGGACGGGGACTTTCGCCCGCCGGCCTCGGTTCAGGCGGCGGTTGAGCGGTTGGCGGCGCATGGCGTCTACGGATACTACGGCGACGACAGCAGCTATCTGGACGCGATCCGCTGGTGGATGCAGACGCGGCATGGCTGGTCCGTGGCGCGGGAAGAGATCTTCACGACCCACGGCCTTGTCAATGGCACCGGTCTGGTGTTGCAGGCCTTTACCCAGCCGGGCGACGGTGTCGTGCTGATGACGCCGGTCTATCATGCCTTTGCCCGCACCATCAAAGCGGCGGGCCGCAAGGTGGTCGAATGCCCGCTGGGGCTGCGCGACGGGCGCTATGAGATGGACTTTGATGCCTGGGAGACGCAGATGACCGGAGGGGAGCGGATGCTGATCCTCTGCTCGCCGCACAATCCCGGCGGGCGGGTCTGGACGGCCGAGGAACTGCGCGCCACCGCCGATTTTTGTAAGCGGCATGACCTGATCCTCGTGTCGGATGAGATCCACGCGGATCTGGTGATGCCCGGCCACCAGCACCTGCCGATGCCCGTGGCGGCACCCGATATTCTTGACCGGCTGGTGATGCTGACGGCGGCGACCAAGACCTTCAACATCGCCGGGTGCCATACCGGCAATGTGATCGTCCCCGATGAGGCGCTGCGCAGCCGTTTTGCCCAGACGATGATGGCGCTGGGGATCTCGGGCAATGCCTTTGGGATGCATATGGTCGAGGCCGCCTATTCGCCCGAGGGCGCGGCCTGGGTGGACGATCTGGTGGGTTATCTGGATGGCAACCGGCGGATCTTTGATGCGGGGATCGCCAGCATCCCCGGCCTGCGCTCAATGCCGCTGGAGGCCACATATCTGTCCTGGGTCGATTTCTCGGGCACGGGTATGGCGCCTGCCGAATTCCGGGCGCGGGTCGAGAAACAGGCCGAGATCTGCGTCAACCATGGTGAGACCTTTGGTCTGGGGGGCGAGAGCTTCCTGCGCTTCAACATCGCGACGCCGCGCTGCCGGATCGAGCAGGCGGTCGAGCGGATGCAAAAGGCCTTTGCCGACCTGCAATGAAACGGCTGGCAGGCATTTTTGCAGGACTGAGCCTCGCGATCCTGATCGCGGGGCTTTTGCTTTGGCTGCGGGTTGTCCCGCTGACGCCGACTGTCCCGCCAGAAACCGCACTGACCGGCCCGGTTGACAGGATCGTGGTGGAAAAGGCCGCCCGCCGCCTGACGCTCTGGCAAAACGGTCAGCCGGTGCGGGTCTGGTCGATTGCGCTGGGCTTTGCGCCCGAGGGGGACAAAGAGCGTCAGGGCGATGGCAAGACGCCCGAGGGGCGGTTCCGGATCGACCGGCGCAATGCCGCCTCGGCCTATCATCTGTCGCTGGGTCTCGACTATCCGCAGCCCGAGGATCGGGCCCGCGCGCAGGCGGCAGGCTACAGCCCCGGCGGCGATATCATGATCCATGGGCAACCCAATGTGGTGCCCGAGGGGATGCGGGTACCGGGCGACTGGACGGCGGGTTGCATTGCCCTGACCAATGACCAGATCCGCCAGTTGTGGGAGGTGGCGCCCATCGGCACCGAGGTCGAGGTGCGCCCCTAGCGCCCGGTCACGATCGGCACGGCGAGGCAGGCCAGCACCACCACCGTCAGCCCCAACCGCAGCCGCAGCCACCAGTCCGGCGCGGTGCCCTGCTTCCAGAAATGCCAGTCCAGCAGCAACAAACCGGCAAAGCCGGCGGCGAGGTTGACCGCCGCATCGCCCGGATCGCCATTGACCATGAAAAATGCCCAGAGCGCCGGCACCACCGACAGCGCATAGCTCAGACCGGCCTCGCCCGCCTCGGCTCTTGTGGCAAAGCCCCACAACACCCCCGACATGAAGGACAGGATCACCGTGCCATAGGTCAGGCTGAGATAGGTGCCGGTAAAAAGCGGGCCGAAATTCTGCGCACCGAATTGCGCCAGCGCCGGCGACAGCACCGAGGCTGCGCCCCAGAGAAAGGGCAAAAGCCCGGCCAGACCCAAGGCAAGGGCCGATCTTGGAATAGGGTCCACCGCGCGCCTCTTCGCCGCCTCAATCCAGACTGTCTTAGCCCACGCTGCGGCCCGGTCCAGTGGCGCGTGGCAAATCCCGGGCGGTGTTGCCGGCCCGCCGCGCCCTAGGGTGACAATCGCGCCAGCACCACATCGCCCCCTTCATGACCTGAGCGTTCGATGGGCCGGTACTGCGGTTCCTGCGCCGCGCGGCCCAGCGTCATCGGCAAGAGGTAGCGGTCAAACAGTTCCCGCGCGCTAAAGGCGTCATCCTCCATCTCGGCCAGACCTGTCAGCAGCGCCTCTGCAAAGACCGAATGCGCCCCGCCGCCGCCATCCAGCACCGGCTCGTTTCCGCCCGAGGCGATGACAACGCGTGACCGCTTGTCCGACAGCCGTTGCAGCGCCCGCAGGCGGTCGCCGTCGATTTCCTGCGCGGCCTCAGGCGCACCGCGCAGCAAGGCGCCGGAATAGCAACTGTCGGAAATCACAAGGATGTTGTTGGCATTGATGCGCAAGAGCGCCTCGGTAATCGCCGAGGCCGGCAGATAGGAAAACGGCAGGCCCATCCGCGCATCCGAGGGCAGCCAAAAGGCGCCATCGGTGGCCGTCTCATAAAGGCCATGGCGCGCGTAAAAGATCAGCACCGTATCTTTCTCACACGCCACGCGCGACAGGGTGTAGAGCGCCGTTTCGATCTCGATCCGCGTTGCATC
>CALLZQ010000116.1 GCA_937858255.1 uncultured Tabrizicola sp. | reverse complement strand
GCCTCTTGCTCGGCCACGGCCTGATCCCAGGCGTCCTGACCGTGCAGCTCGATCATGCTGGCCTTGCACTGTTCAGACACATTGGTGCGCAGGCTGGCGGCCTGACCGGCATCCGAATAGCTGTCAACGGTGTAATCCTGCGAGCCGATGACATTGACCTGCGCCAGCAGCATCATCCCGGCGATGATCGCGACCGGCACGATCAGGAACCAGGTGGTCGCCTCGCGCCGCGTGACGATCTGGCCGGTGCCGGCGCTGGTCTGCACCGCCGGTGCACGGCTGGGGTTCAGCATCGCATAGCCAAAGGCATAGGCGCCATACAGGAAGGCGAGCAGCAGACCCGGCAGGATCGCCGCCTGGAACAGGGTGCCGACCGAGACGACGGCGGCCTTGCCCAGATAGGTCAGCGCATCCGAACACCCGGCGGCCGAGGCGCGGATCTCTTGCCCTGCGGCATACAGATCCCCGGCCATGGTACCCAGAAGAACGATCACGATCGAGGGTGGGATGATCTGCCCCAGCGTGCCCGAGGCCGCGATGACCCCGGTCGCCAGTTGCGGGCTGTAGCCTGCCCGCAACATCGTCGGCAGCGACAAGAGGCCCATGGTCACGACCGTCGCGCCCACGATCCCGGTCGAGGCGGCAAGGAAGGCCCCCACGACCACCACCGACACCGCCAGACCGCCCGGCAAGGGGCCGAACACCCGCGCCATGGTGGTCAAGAGGTCATTGGCGATCTTGGACCGCTCCAGCACGATGCCCATCATCACGAACATCAGAACGGCAAGCAGCGTCTCGATGCTGGCGCCGGCGATGACCCGGTCATTCATCCGGTTGACGATGAACGACAGGTTGCGATCCATCGCCTGCTCCCATCCACCCGGGAACAGGGTCGAGGGATTCATTGGCAGGTCTGGATATTCGAAATGCGTGATCTCGATGGCTGCAACGCCCTGGGCGATCAGCGCCTGATATTCCGCGGTCGAGGTGTCGATGACGTAGTGAACAAGGATCCCGGCACTATCCAGCGCCGCGATGATGCCAAAGCTGATGATGCCGGCGCCGCCAAGGGCAAAGGCCACCGGAAAGCCCGAGATGATGGCCCCCAGCAGGCTGAGGAAGACGATTACAAGGCCGACTTCAACGCCGTCCAATCCGAAGAGCATGGTATGGCCCGTCCTTTAATGCGTTTGAAGTTCGTGGGTGCTGTCGCCGGGCGCATCGCGGTCAAGGAACTTGCCCTCGGCCGACGGCCCCTCGCGAAACTCTGCCCAGGATCGCCACAGGAAGGCCCAGGCGTGCAGGAAGACCAGCCCGCAATAGGCCACCATCAACAGCTTGAACAGGAAATAGGCGTCAAAACCGTTGGGCGAAAAGGCGATGGTCTCGACGTTCCACTTGATGATCTTGGACTTCATCAAAAGCTGGTCGAGCTTGTCCGTGGCCGAGACCTTGGGCGTCACCAGCGAGCGCCACATGAAATACCAGGCGTAAAGCCAGGTCAGCACCGCCGAGGCCATCATGAACAGCACCGCGCCGCACATGTCGATGATCTTCTTGGTGCGGAAACGGACATTGGCGTACAGCAGATCCACCCGCACATGGCCGCCCTGCACAAAGGTATAGCTGATGCAGAGACAGACGATGATGGCGTTATAGAGCTTCAGCTCTTCGCTCCACCACGACAGGTCGCGGGCAAAGGCCGGGCCGGGCAACAGCGGATAGCCAAAGGGGGCGAAAGGCCCGATCTCGATCGAGGCGACCCGGAAGATCCGTTGCAGGAAGATGATCACGATCTGCTGCAACACCATCAGCAGGCCGAACCAGGCGAAGAACCGGCCGATGCCATTGGCGAAACCTTCCAGCACGCGCACCAGCATCCACATGAAGGAATGCCGGAACAGCCCGATCACCGTCAGGATCAGGAAGAAGGTAAAGACGACAAAGAAGAACTCGACCGAACCGCCGTAATAGATAAAGCGGGCAATCGCCTCTTTGTTCGTCCAGTCGAGCCAAAGGCCCGGCTGCGTCACCGCGCTAAAGAAATTCACGAAGGCCGCGCCGATATTCGACAATGCCCACGAAATGCCTTCCAGCATTTCCCTGTCCCCCCTGTGTCAACGAAAGGTTGCGGTGGGCCTCCTCGGACCCATGGCCGCGAAAGACCCCGGCCCGCCATCGGGGGCCGGGGAAATTTGGCGGGCCCGGGGCCCGCCGTCAGGCATCAGCCCTGGGTACGGGTGCGTTCGGCGGTGTAATCGCCGTCCGACAGCTTGATCCAGGCGGCCGAGGACTTCATCGAGGCCATGTAGCTGTCATAGACCTTCTTGTAGAGTTCATCGCCCAGGTTCTCGTCATGGGTTTCCTGTGCGGCCTTGGCAAAGGCATCCCAGACCGATTCCGGGAACTTCAGCGTCTTGACGCCCGCCGCTTGCAGGCGGGTCAGCGCGGCCGAGTTGTTCGACAGGAACTGCGCCAGGTTGTGCTGATGGGCCTCGCCGGCGGCGATCTCATAGATCTTCTGCTGCGAGGGGGTCAGGCTGTCATAGACGCCACGGTTCATGCCGAGGGTCAGACCGGCACCCGGCTCATGGAAGCCGGCGGTGTAGTAGAACTTGGTGATTTCCTGGAAGCCGGCCTTTTCATCCGCCCAGGGCCCGATCCACTCGGTCCCGTCAATGGCGCCCGAGGCGAGGGCCTGGTACACTTCCGACCCCGGCAGGTTCTGAACGCTCGCGCCCAGCTTGCCCAGCGCCTTGCCGCCCAGACCCGGCATACGGACCTTCAGCCCGTTGAAATCTCCCGGCCGGGCGATCTCCTTGCGGACCCGGCCGCCCGCCTGCGCACCGGTGTTACCGCCGAGGAAGCCCTTCATGCCGAAGATCTGGCCCAGCTCGTCATGCAGCTCCATGCCGCCGCCGTGATAGTACCAGTTCGCCAGTTCTTGCGCGGTCATGCCCATCGGCACCGAGGTGAAGAAGGCATAGGCCGGGTGCTGACCAACCCAGTAATAGTCAGGGCCGTGATACATGTCGGCCTGACCGGCAGCGACGGCGTCAAAGCACT
>CALLZQ010000115.1 GCA_937858255.1 uncultured Tabrizicola sp. | reverse complement strand
CTCCCTCATTTGCCCGCGCCGGCGGTATGTTCGCCGTCGCGGGTCAGGTAATAGGCGGCAAGGATGGGCAGGAAGGTCACGGCAAAGACCACGATGGCGACCACATTGGTCACGGGCCGCTGGCGCGGGCGCACCAGTTCCTGCAACATCCAGATCGGCAGCGTCGATTGCTGACCGGCGGTGAAGGTGGGGACGGTCACCTCGTCAAAGGACAGGGCAAAAGCCAGCATCCCCCCGGCCAGAAGGGCCGAGCCAAGGTTGGGCAGCAGCACATGGCGAAAGGTCTGAAAGCCGTTGGCCCCCAGATCGGCCGAGGCCTCAAGGATATTGCCCGACAGCCGCCGGAACCGCGCCACCGCATTGTTATAGACGATGACGATGCAAAAGGTCGCGTGGCCAAGGATGATGGTCCAGACCGAATAGGGGATCTCCATCACCGAAAAGGCCGAGCGCAGCGCCATGCCGGTGATCACCCCGGGCAGGGCGATTGGCAGCAGGATCAACAGGCTGATCTGTTCGCGCCCAAAGAACCGCGTGCGCGACATGGCGGCGGCAACCAGCGTGCCAAGGATCATCGCCACCAGCGTCGCCACCAGCGCCACCTGCACCGACAGCCACAGCGGCGGCCAGATATCGGCGCGGTTCCACGCCACGGCAAACCATTTCAGCGTCAGGCCGGGGGGCGGAAACTGATAACTCTTTTCCTCGGTGGTAAAGGCATAGAGGAAGATCAACAGGATCGGCAGATGCAGGAAGGCCAGCCCGGCCCCGGCGGCGATCTTCAACGGCAATGAGGCGCGATCAGAGAGCATCGAAGGCCCCCATCCGCCGCGCGACGGCCAGATAGACCAGCATGATCAGGATCGGCACCATGGCAAAGGCCGCCGCCAGCGGGATATTCCCCGCCGTGCCCTGCAACTGATAGACGGCCAGCCCGATGAACCGCGCCGAGGTGCCGACGATCTGCGGAATGATGTAATCGCCCAAGGTCAGCGAAAAGGTAAAGATCGACCCGGCGACGATCCCCGGCAGGGCGAGGGGCAGGATCACGGTGCGAAAGCTCTGCGCCCGGGTGGCGCCCAGATCGG
>CALLZQ010000114.1 GCA_937858255.1 uncultured Tabrizicola sp. | reverse complement strand
GGCCTTTTCGATCTCTTCCGCGCTGGTGCCGCCCTTGCGGCATTCGGCGACAAAGGCCGCAACCTTGGGGTCGGCCTCCAGCGCCTTGGCCAGCGGGTGATCGGGGCTGATCGCCGCAAAAGAGGCGCCCATCAGCGTGTCTGGCCGGGTCGTGTAAACCTCCAGCTTTTCAAAGCCTTCGGGCGCGCCAACCGTGTCAAAGGCAAATTGCAGACCGCGCGACTTGCCGATCCAGTTCGCCTGCATCAGCCGCACTTTTTCCGGCCAATTGGTCAGCCCGTCCAGCGCGTTCAAGAGGTCCTCCGAGTAATCGGAAATCTTGAAGAACCATTGCGTCAGCTCACGCCGTTCGACCGGCGCGCTCGACCGCCAGCCCTTGCCGTCGATCACCTGCTCATTGGCCAGAACCGTCATATCGACCGGGTCCCAGTTCACCACCGCGTTCTTGCGATAAACCAGACCACGCTCCAGCATGTCGAGGAACATCGCCTGCTGCTGGCCGTAATATTCCGGGTCGCAGGTGGCAAATTCGCGGGTCCAGTCGATCGACAGGCCCAAGGGCTTCATCTGGCCGCGCATGTCGGCGATATTGCCATAGGTCCAGTCCTTCGGGTGGCCCCCGCGTTCCATCGCGGCGTTTTCAGCCGGCATGCCAAAGGCATCCCAGCCCATCGGGTGCAGCACCGAAAACCCCTGCGCGGCCTTATAGCGGGCGACCACATCGCCCATGGTGTAGTTGCGCACATGCCCCATATGGATGCGCCCCGACGGATAGGGGAACATCTCCAGCACATAATACTTGGGCTTGGCCGGGTCGCGCCGCGCAAGGAAGGCCTGTGCCTCGTCCCAGGCTTTTTGCCATTTCGGTTCGATCAGGGCGGGTTCGTAGCGCGACATGGGTGACCTCCGGGTTCCGGGGGGAATTACACCGATGCAGGCGAAAAGGTCCAGTGCGCCGACATGCGAAAAACCCGCTGCCGGTCAGGCAACGGGCCTTTTCATCAACGCAATGCGCAGGTCAGAGCTTCGAATCGCGAATCCGCAGCTGCCGGGCGCGGGTCAGGATGGCATCCTCAATCGCGCGGGCAGTTTCCGCAGGCACCGCGCCACCCCGTGTCTGCAATGCCACCCGCAGCGAGCGGGCATCCAGCGCCGGATCCTGCACATAGACCGTTGCACGATACGCGCGACCGCCGCCGGGCGGGGCGCCATAGCCGGTGACAATCACCCCGGTAAAGGGATCGATCGACTCGATCGGCAGGAAGTTCAGCACTTCAAGGCTGGCCTGCCAGAGATACTTGTTCACCTCGACCGTGGTGTTCGGATCGGCCGAATTACCGAACAGATCCCAGATGGTCGAGCGGCGCTGATCCTCGCCCTTGGCCCGGGCAAGCGCCGCACGCTGCGCATCGGCGCGCTCTTTCGAGGCAAGTTCGGAATCGCTGGGGATACCGTCGGAACGGCGGAAAAACCCGCTGTCGCCGCTGGCAAATCCGCCGCCACAGGCCGAGACACCAGCCAGAACGGCCGTCATTGCAGCAATGCGCGCATAGCGGTGAAGGAACATCCCGACCCCCGAAAATCTTTGCCGCCCTGTCTAGCCCAGCCCCATGGGCGTGCCAAGGCTTTTCCGCCGCCCCCCCTGTCCAAGGGCGCAGCGGTGCCGAGTCCTTATAGAGTCGCCCCTTTGTGGGGCGGCGCGGCGGCAAGGCCCGGAAATCGCCGCAAAGCTGCGGTAAAGCTGCGATAATGCCGGGGCGGACCGGCGATCGCCACGGGGGCGCCAAGGCCATTGTTGCATTCACGCTACAGCCGCGCCGCTTTGGACGGGGGGCGAGAAGATGGCTATGTTCTTGCCGGAAGGGACGGGTTAGACAAGCTCATGTCGCCGCCAACGAGACGGCGGTATGTGTTGAAATACGAAAGGGAACAACATGAAAAAAGTCCTGCTCGCGACGACGCTGCTGGCCGCCTCGGCTACCGTTGCCGCTGCTGAAGTGACCGTTGGCGGTAACGCTCGCATGGGTGTCGTCTATGACGGCAACGCGAACGGCACCACCACCTCGAAGACCCTCTTCACCTCGCGCGTTCGCGTCGTGTTCACCATGTCGGGTGAAACCGATGGCGGCCTGGCGTTCGGCGCTTCGGTCCGTAACGACCAGTCGGGTCAGGGCAACACCAAGAACGGCGACTCGACCGTCTTCATCTCGGGCGCTTTCGGCAAGATCACCTTCGGTGACAACGACTCGGCTGCCAACGTTCTGGTTGGCCACGTCGGCGCGACCTCGCTGACCGGCCTGGGCGACAACAACGAACTCGGCTACCTCGGCCAGTCGGACACCTCGGTCCTGTACGAATACTCGACCGGCCCGCTGTCGGTCGCTCTGTCGCTGGGTCAGCGTAACATTGCCGGCACCCCGGCTGTGACCAGCACCGTCACTGGTTGTACCCCGCTGGCTCCGGCCACCTCGTGCACCGTGGTTACCACTCCGGCCGTTGCCGCTATCGCTGACGAAGCTGCCTCGATCGCTGTGAAGTACTCGGCTGACACCTTCTACGCCGCCATCGGCTACGAAGACACCAAGACCGACGACCAGACCTCGGTCGCCGTCGGTGGCTCGTTCTCGGGCGTTGATGTCAAGTTCGTCGCCGCTGACCGCAAGTCGTGGGCTGACACCCACTACGCTCTGTCGGTTGGCTACTCGATGGACGGCCTGGGCGTGACTGCCTTCTACGCTGACAAGGGCCCGTCGAACGCTTACGGCCTGGGCGCTTCCTACGACCTCGGCGGTGGTGCCAAGGTTGTCGGTGGCATCCAGAAAGTTAAAGGCTCCAAGGCCGTTGCCGACCTGGGTCTGACCTTCTCGTTCTAATCGAACGAAACGGACTAAAGGAAAGAGCGGGCCTTTTGCCCGCTCTTTTCTTTTTGCGGATCGGCTGCCGGTTGGCGGGGTTTTCCTTTGCCTGCGGATGTGGTCTGTCTGGGCCATTGACCGCCCGTTCCGCAGGAGGCCCGATGTCACTTTCCGAGATTACTGCCCGGGTTCGGGCTGCCACCCTTGGCGCTGGCCGGGATGAGGGCGCGGTCAGTCTGATCGCCGTCTCCAAGGTGCAGCCGCTCGACCGGGTTGAGGCGGTGCTGGCGCAGGGTCATCGCCTCTTTGGCGAGAATTATGTGCAAGAGGCCCAAGGGAAATGGCCCGATCTCCGTGCGCGGTTCGGTGCGGTGTCGGTGCATATGATCGGCCCCTTGCAGACCAACAAGGCCAAGCTGGCAGTGGAGCTGTTCGATGCAATCCACACGCTGGACCGGCCCAGTCTGGCGCAGAAACTGGCCAGCCTTGCGCAGGCGCGGGGCCAGTGCCCGCAGCTTTTCGTGCAGGTCAATACCGGGGCCGAGCCGCAAAAGGCCGGCGTCCTGCCCGGGGATCTGGACGGATTCTTGAGGGATTGCGCGGCGATGGATCTGCCGGTGGCGGGTCTGATGTGCATCCCGCCGGAATCCGAAGAGGCCCGCCCGCATTTCAGCGCCCTTGCGGCGATGGCGGCGCGCAATGGCCTGATGGGCCTCTCCATGGGCATGAGCAGCGATTTTGAGGCGGCGATTGCCGAGGGGGCCACCCATATCCGCGTCGGCAGCGCCATCTTTGGCGCCCGGGCCTATCCGCCGCGCTAGACCAGCCAGACCCGCGCATAGGGGGGCAGGGCAATCGCGCCGTCATGGGTCAGCACCGGGTGATCCGACAAGAGGTCATGCATCCGGGTGATCCCCTGCGCGCGGGCCCACCCCTCGGGCAGATGCTGCCACTGTTCGGTAAAGTTGAAGAGGCAAAGGATCGGCCCCGTCGGTGCCAGCCGCGCAAAGGCAAAGAGACCATCCAGATGGCTGTGCAGAATCCGCGTGCCATTGCCGGCATGCAGCCCCGGCACCGCCC